>JBFJYC010000044.1:0-15347 GCA_041622815.1 Spongiibacteraceae bacterium
AGCTTGAGCAGCATCTGTACCACGGCAACCGTAATAACCCGCAACGGCAGCACCAGGACATCCCATACCGGCACCGCCAGATAGATCAGCAGAAACGGGGTCAGCAAAGCCAGCAACACCCGGATTCCGAACATCGCCCCCAGCCAGAGCAGCACGATCGCGGGTAGCAATAATTGCTGCACAATTTGCACCTGCACCAGGTCCGCTATCAGCCAGCCCACCGACAACAAGAACAGCACCGGCAACAACACCGGCATCCGCCGGCGCGGCAATGCCTTTAAATGTCCGGCACGCTCATACAGCACATAAATCAGGATCAGCAGTACCGGGTAGCCATGTGAATAGCCCAGCACCGATGACGCCCAGCGATCGTGAAACGCCATCACAGTTTGCCAGTACCCGACCACCAGTGTGGTGAGTAGCACGGCCAACAGAATAACCTCGCGCCGGATCGTCAAGATGAACTACAATTTGTTTTTCATCGACACCGGCCAACCGGTATGACCGAAGAAGCGACAGTGCAGAACCCGTCTATTCAGCATGCAATGACCATAGATGTTGAAGATTATTTTCAGGTGTCAGCATTTGAAAAAACACTTCCGCGTGAACAATGGCAGGAAATGCCGTCCAGAGTTGAGGGTAACACGCGTAAGCTGCTTGAATTCTATGAACAAAGAAATTTGCGTGCTACCTTTTTTGTGCTCGGCTGTGTCGCCGCGCAGTTTCCGCATTTAGTCCGCGAAATCGCCGCCAAAGGCCACGAAATCGCCTGCCACGGCTACAGCCATCGTCTCATTTATGAGCAGGAAAGAGCAACATTCGAACAGGAAACGAAAGATTCGAAGGCTCTGCTTGAAGACTTAAGCGGCACTGCCGTACTGGGCTACCGGGCCGCCAGTTATTCGATTACAAACCGCTCATTATGGGCACTGGATACGCTTGCGGAGTGCGGCTTTGAATACGACTCAAGCATCTTTCCCATTCACCACGATCGCTACGGAATTGTTGACGCGCCACGCGAAATTCACATTGCCAAGTCGCCTGCGGGCGCTGAAATTATCGAATTTCCGCTCAGTACTGCGACCTTTGGCAGACTGCGGATTCCGATTGCCGGCGGTGGTTATTTCCGTCTCTATCCGTTTGCGTTGACCCGCGCTCTGTGGCGACGGGCAATCTCGGAAACCAATCAACCGCAGGTATTTTATCTTCACCCATGGGAAATAGACCCGGATCAACCACGGATGCCGGGCATCTCCCTCACCACCCGCTTTCGCCACTACCTGAATCTGGCCCGGTGCGAATCACGCCTCAGCGCGCTCAGCGACGAATTCAACTTTGGCACAATGGCAGACATTATTGCGCAGTACCGGCAACAGCAACTCACCGTGCACAGCTATTCCGCCTGAGCATCAGATCGGGAGTATTTTTTGGACAGTAACGAACTCCGGCAACTCGTGGAGAATGCAGAGTCCAGCGCCGCCCGATTCTGGCCTGATGCCGACAGCCCCGAGCGCCAGCTATTTCTCGAAACCGCTGCGCGGTATGCCGGACTACGCTCTGAATACAAATCCATCGCCACCCTGAAAAGTGCTTGTTCACGCAAGTTCAGGGACGCTGACGCCGTAACGCGCCAGCAGTTGCGCGATGAAATGCAGGACATCAGCGTGCGTCTCAACGACACCGAAACCGCACTTAAAGCGACCGCCGCAGCGCTGGCTCAACTCGTCGAAACCGCAATGCAAACGCCTTCAAAAACAAAATCTCCCGCGTTTATGCACTGGCAGCACCCTGAGCGCGCACAGAACGAAACGGGGCTGCGGATTTCGACAACCGCGCCGGCGACCGATGAGTGGAATGCCTACGTCGCCGCGCACCCTGCCGGCCACTTCTATTTGCGCGCGGATTTTCTCGCAGACATCGCAGCGCTTGGCCGACATACACCGCACTATATTGCCGCCCGCGACAAAGACGATAATTTATGCGGTGTGTTACCGCTGGTAGAAATGCGCAGCAGACTGTTCGGTCATTTCGCTGTCAGCGTGCCCTACTTCAACTATGGCGGCGCCTTGGGCGATACACCGGAGATCGAAACACGGCTGATCGCAGCGGCCCGCGAGCTTCTCAAACAAGGCTGTGCTCATATCGAACTGCGAGATACGCGGCGCCGCACCGGGCTGCCCGCGCGGACCGACAAGGCATCAATGCTGCTCGAACTTCCTGAAACCGGGAAACAACTATTCGACGGCTTCTCCGCCAAACTGCGCGCGCAAATACGCCGCCCGCAGCGCGAAGCACTCGAGTACCGACACGGTGGCGTGGAATTACTCGATGACTACTACCGGGTATTCAGTGAACATATGCGGGATCTCGGCACACCGGTTTATAGCAAAAACTTATTCCGGCTGATGCTCGAAAAATACGCCGGCCACTGCAGCCTGCATCTGCTGTATCACGCGGAAAAGCCTGTCGCCGCGGCGTTTCTACTTAAAGATTGCCACGTGATGCAAATACCCTGGGCATCGACCCTGCGCAGTGCCAACCACCTGAGCGCCAATATGCTGCTGTACTGGAAGGTGCTGGAGTACGCGATTGCGCAACAATGTGAATGGTTTGATTTCGGGCGTTCGAGTATCGATGCCGGCACCTACCGGTTCAAACAACAATGGGGAGCAGCGCCGGTTCAGCACTACTGGCACTACCTTCTCCCTGAAGGTGACGAACTGCCCGGGATCAATCCGGACAACCCGAAATATAAGCTGTTAATCGCGGTTTGGCAGCGCCTGCCGCTATGGCTAACCCGCATGATCGGGCCGCCGGTGGTGATAAATATTCCCTGACAACTACCGCAACAGCTCCCAGTTAAAGCCGACTACTGCAGAATTAACATCGTAATCAAAGCTGTCACCGTTGCGCTCTTCTCGTTGAATCCGCATATAGACCGACACGTCCTCCGATAATGTACGGTCTGCGCTGGCCCGTATCAAAAACCCTTTGTAATCCGCGTCATCCCGCGCGCCGGAAAAATCAACCCGACTCGGTGACATCAAGAAGCCGAACGCACTGCTTGACGAAACCTGCCGCCTGAAATCCCAGCTCGCAACTATTTCTTCATCGGACTCGTTACGGGATACAAACTCTGAATTATCAATATCGAGCGAAACTGCGAGTGTACACGCCCGGCAGAGCGCTTCATCCTGCCAGTCAAATCCGTAGCGCGTAAGAACCACAATATCTGAAACTGAGGGATCGCGGCTTATATCAAGCTGCAGCTCACCGGCATCGTTAGCCGAAATTCCCGAGATGCGCAGATTGCCGTCCCCGGTCGAGGTGTCACTGACCGACCGGCTTGCCGCCGCCGCAAAGCGCTGGGTTCCGTAGTCATAAACCACACTCAGATCCCAGTTGGTCGAATCGTAATCAGACAGCCCGCGCCGGCTGACCGAGCTTGAGCCGGCGCCGATGTGATAGCTGATGCGGCGCAATTCCCGTCTTAGCATCACCGAGTAGGATGTTTTGTCATAGTCCGCGCTGGCTATCGGCAAATCACTATCGACGTCCTCCCGCGCCAAGGCCACACTGATCTTAGTGAGCGGCGAAAATGCGTGGGTGAAACTGGCGGTCAGCGACTTGCGCGTCGAATCATTTTCACTTGATTCCTGATTATTCACCTGAGTAAACCGCGGCGTCAGGGTAATATAATCAGCCGGATCACCGCTGCTCAGGATCGCCGCGACCGAATGTATACGGCGGTCTTCCGAGTTTGCATTCGATACTGAGCCGGTATTATTGCGCAACACCCTTGCGCTGGAGCTGCTCAACTCCCAGCTCAGTGCTCTGGCGATCTGCTCCCAAGTCAATGTCAGACTGCCGCGGATTGAATTTTTATCGTCCTGAGAATCTTCGCTATAGGAACTGCGGCTGAGGGAATAATCACCCAGTAATTTTACTGTCGGCGTTTCCACATCGGCACGGAGCAGCGCATTGATAGAATAGCGCTGCTCGGAGATTTCATTCTGTGCGGTCTTCAGCGCATTGCTGGTGTATTCGAGCGAAGGGCCAACCGAAAAATGAATTTCAGCTGCAGCGGAGCACGCCGCAAATGCGGCAGTCACGCCCACGACAGCCCGCACAATCCGTTTTGGCAAGAACAGGCCCATATCAAACACTCCGGTCAGACTAATATGCGAAAACAAGGCCGGCGAGCCGGTGGCTTCCCACTGCGTCCACGCCGGACATGATCTGAGACTCTGAAACCATGCCGAAGGGAACTGCCAGTACCGCCAAATCGGATAACGGTGCCAGTATTCGTGCGACAACCGACTCTTCTATCGGCGGCACATCAATCACGATAAAACGCGGTGCCTGCGCTTTCAGCTGATCCAGCAGCTGCGCCATCCGCGGCGAAGCCAGATACTCCACCGCAGTCGACCGGGGCGTTCCCACCGGCAGCACGCTCAGCCGCGGAATGCCCGATTCGTAGACGATTTGCTCCGCGCTTACGTTGCCATCAACCAGATATTCATTAAGCCCGGCACGCGGCTTCTGGTGCAGAAGCTGCGCGCCCTGCGGAGCATCCAGATTACAGTCGATATAGAGCGCGCTGTGCTGCTCATCAAAAGCAATTGAAGCTGCAATATTCATGGCGACGGTGTTTGACCCCATACGTGGCGCCAGAGAACTAACCAGAACAACAAACTGCTTACCGCCGGTGCGCTGCATCAGCCGCGTTCGCAGATCGCGGTAGGCGTTAAGAATATCGCGCTCCGCCATGCCCGGATAGACAATGCGCATTGCGGCCAGCTCCTCATTACTGAAGAGCCGGTTGCTAGTAGTAGCAGCCGCTGCGTCCGAAAGATTGTTTTGTTCAATCGACGACATCAGATTATTCCATTACTGCCGAGCAGCACCGCAGCAATATAGATTGCTAATGCCAACGACAACCAGATTGCGCTGCGCTTGTTTTCCCGGCGACGCTGCGCCTGCTCTTCGGGCACATCCTGAGCGGGTACAATCGCTAACAACTCAACTTCTTCGGGCATTGATGTCAGCAACGCTGACGGGATCCGGATACGGGGATCAAACAGCACATACGCAACGACAAGGCCAATCGGAAACAATAAGCCCAGTATCGGGCCGATAATCGCATAGTGGACCAACTGCAAACCCGCCGGTTTTAACGGATAAACCGCAGGTTCCTGAATACGATAGCTGACGCCCTGCCCCTCGATATCCAGGGTCATAGACAATCGGGCTTTTTCCTTTCGCTCCAGCATCTCCTCATAGATCTCGCGTGTGACATCGTAGTCGCGTACCAATTCGGAAAGATCCGCCTGGGTTGCCGCCACTCTTACGGCCCGCGCGCGCTCCTCTTCAAGCAGCCGCTCGGTCGCCGCTTTGCGCATAATCAGGCTTCTGAGATCTGTCTCTGCTTCCGCGTGACGTTTGCGCAATTCTTCATACAGCGGATTTTTTACTTCTGTATTTGAACTGTAAGCCGGCCGATCCGCACCGTCGCGCTCAGCCTGTTTTTTAAGCTCGACAATTTGCTCGCGAACCGCAACAACGTCAGGATAAGTCTCCTGATAGTTCAGTAGCAGGGTATCGAGTTGCTTCTGCAATGCGGCCAGACGCGTGTGATATTCATCAACCTTGCCCTGTCCTTCGAGGTAGCGGCGCTCCTCGCGGAGTTGCAATTCAACCGCGCGTTTACGCTCCTCAGCCTCATCAATCTGAATTGCCAGCTCTTCAACTTTCACCCGGAAAGTATCGATTCTCTGCCGGACCGACGCCTCGCTGCCATCGATATTCGTCGATTTAAACTCTTTCAGACTTTCCTCGGCCATCTTCAGCTGCCGCTTGTACGACTCTACCTGCTCATTGATGAACTCATAGGCCGAACGACTCTCGGCGCGGCGCCGTTCCGCAGCGTCTCGAATAAAGGTATCGACGACCTCATTGAGCACCCGAAAAGATGTTTCCTGATCGACGTTTGAATAGATCATCCGGAAATAATTCGGGCCTTCTGCCTTGACTTCAATATTATTGCGCAAGCCTGCGACCACACTCTCGACCTTTTCGAGTGGTTCGTCACCAGACAGTAGTCCTGCATTCTGCGCGACCTGAGTGATAATCCGGCGCGTGTAGATCGACTCCCGCGCCTGTTCAGAACGGTCGATCGAGGTAACTTCAGCGCGGCCAGCCAATAGCGGGGCGATGATATTTGTGACATCCGCATGCAGCATGACCGAGGTTTTATAGTACTTCGGCGAGACGGCACCGAAGATCAGCACCGCAAAAGCGACAACCGCGACCGCAACCAGAAACAGACGACGATAGCGGCGCAACTCAACCGAGACTGCCCGCAGTATTTCTGCTATATAAATAAGATCCATAGTAGCCGCTTAAGTAGGTGCGCTAGTAGCTGCGCTCAGGCACAGTCACAATATCAGAGGGCGCCAGCGTATAGTTTGTTTGCAGGTCGCCGCGCTCCAGTATGTCGCCGAGCTGTACCGGGTATTGGTGGGGCTCGCCTTTTATCGTGCGATACAAAACTGCCTTATTCGCCAAAGCAAAATCGTTGACACCGCCGGCGAGCAACACCAGATCGAGTACGGTCATGCCTTTGCGATGCGCAATTGAAAGTGGCCTTAACACTGCGCCGACAATCCGCACTCTGTTCAGAAAGTCGGCACTTTCCGGATTGGTGACAATCACCGTCACCTGCGGGTTGCGGACGTAGTCTTCCAGTAAATTCGAAATCGTCGAAGACAAGCTCGATGTAGTCTGGCTCGCCGCGAGCACATCGCCGATCAGCGGCATTGAGATCATGCCATCGGGGCGGACCGGCACGCTGACCGATAGCTGCTCGTTACGCCAGACATCAATACGCAGCGTATCACCGACACCCATACGATAAGGCTCGAAGCTGAACTCCTGCACCTGCGGTGGCGGTGCCATAATCGCCTCGGGCTGTGAGCTACACCCGGCCAACCACAATGACGCGGCGACGCAACACACAATGATCAATCTCATGAATCCATCTCCGAACCTGTTTATTCGTTGATTGCGCAGCTAAAAAACCACTAATTATGATGGCTACCCCGCCTATTGGCAGCCATTCTGCGGACTATCAGAGAAAAGGTAAACCCGCGCACTTAGTGCACTCCCTTGCCCAGCAGAATTACCTCCACGGTCTCAACCAGAATCAGCAGATCGAGGAGGAAGCTTTGATTTTTTACATAGTAGAGGTCGTAACGCAGCTTTTCCTCGGCATCTTTGACCGAAGCGCCATAGGGATACTTGAGCTGGGCCCAGCCCATCAAGCCGGGCTTAACCAGATGTCGCGAGTCATAAAAGGGAATCTCCCAGGAAAGATCTGCGACGAACTCCGGCCGCTCCGGACGCGGACCGATAAAGCTCATATCACCGCGAAACACATTATAGAGTTGCGGCAGCTCGTCCAGCCGTGTGTTGCGGATAAAGGCACCGACCCGCGTCACTCTGGAGTCACCCTTGCTGGCCCAGACCGCTTTACCGTCACTTTCAGCATCCAGGCGCATACTGCGGAACTTGGCGATTTGGAACTCACGACCACCGCGGCCAACCCGGACCTGCCGGTACAGCACCGGCGCGCCGTCCTCCAGATAAACCGCCAGCGCGGTTAACAGCATAAACGGCCAGGCGAGCAACAGGACCACACTGCTGATCAGTAAATCGAAGCAGCGTTTGGCGATATCCCGTGAATTGGAGTACTTAAAACCATCGGAGAATAGCAACCAGCCGGGGTGCAGGTGCTCCAGCTGGATACGGCCGAGCTCGCGCTCATAAAAATTGATCGCCTCGATCACGCCGACGCCGGCCATTTTACAATCGAGCAGCCGTTCCAGAGATAGCAACGCACCCTCATCCCGGCGGCGCTCATCGGCAGCGATAACGATCTCGCTGATATTATTGACCGCAACAAATCCGAGCCAATCGTCCTGCGGATCAACAATGCGGCTTTCGGGCACCGTGGCTGCTGTTTCACCGGCCCGCACAAAGCCAACCAACTGAACGCCCAACTGGCTCGCCTCAACCGCCTCCATTGCTTCCAATAACTCAAGCGCACGGCGCCCTGCGCCATAGACCACCACTTTGCGTTTGACCGCGGAAACATCGACGATCATGAAGAACAGGATGCGCACGAATAAAATCAGAATCATTGCGATACCGATCGCAATCGCCATCACACTGCGCCCGAAGTAAAATTCCGGCAGCAGATAAAAAAGAATCGTGAGGCTGCCGCCACCGAGCAGGCAGTAGCTGGCCAGCGAACGAATCGCCATACCGCTCATGCCTTCCCGGGCGCGGGCGCTGTAAACGCCCATTGCCATCGCGCTTGCCATCATCACCGTCGCGAACAGAAAGGCACGCTGAAAAAGCGGGCTATTCCAATACAAGTCGGTCCGCACGATGTCGCCGAACACACCGTAAGTTGCCGCCACCAGTGACAGCCACAGCAATGCGTATTCGAGCAATCCCAGCACCAGAAACGGCACATGGAGATAGTGATTGAAAACTTTTATATGAGCCATTTGACCGCACTGACTCCGGATTGCAGCGTGAGATTCCCATTAGGGCTGAGCTGGCCTAGTATACGCCTGCAAGGCGCTGGTTCCAGCAGCAAGTGGCGGCACCCTCCGAATACATAACAACACTGTACCGACCTGTGAGACAGATCACCTCTTAATTGACTATGAACCGAAGCCCGCACCGTACCAAAATCATTGCCGCACTGCAGGCCTCCGCGCAGCGGATGACCGCGACCAGCCTGAACACGCTCTTTGCCCAAGACCCGGATCGCACCGCGACCTGCTCAGGGGAAGCGGGCACGCTGTTTGCCGATTATTCAAGACAACACCTCGATAAGCCACTACTCAGGGAATTGCACGCATTGGCGCGTGACAGCAACGTGGCACAGGGTCTCAGCGATATCGCCGGCGCCGAAGTAGTTAACACGACCGAAGGCAGAGCCGCTTGTCACAACCTGCTGCGGGCTGCCGCCGGTGACACCCATGAAGCCGCCGCAGTGCGCGCGATGCAAGACCAGCTGCGTGAGCGCAGCGCCGCCTTCGCCAATGGCGCCTGGCCGGCTACCGGCTCGCGCATCACCCATATTATTAATATCGGCATCGGCGGTTCTGATCTGGGCCCGCGGCTGCTGTGCGATGCGCTAGCCGGTGTCGCAACACCGCTGGCGGACACACGCTTTGTCGCCAATGTCGACCCGTCCAATCTGGCCAGGTCACTGTCCGGCTGCAGTCCCGCAACCACCCTATTCATCGTGTCGTCCAAGTCTTTTGGCACCGAAGAAACACTCACTAACGCCGCCGCAGCGCGACGCTGGCTGGAATCCGAACTACCCGCAGCCCAGGCGAATAACCACTTTGTCGCAGTGACAGCCAACCCCGATGCCGCGCTGGCAGCGGGCTATCCGGGAGAGAATATTATCCGCTTCCCCAGCTGGGTCGGCGGCCGGTTTTCAGTCTGGTCAGCTATCGGGCTTCCCGTTGCACTGGCCTTCGGCATGAATTTGTTTGCGGAATTTCTGGCCGGTGGTGCCGCCATTGATCAGCATGCACTCGGTGACGATACCGAAAACAATATTGCCGTCACCCTCGGCCTGCTGGATGTCTGGAACACCAGCTTTATGGGCCGGCCAACGCTGGCGGTGCTGCCCTATGATCACAATTTCCGGCTGCTACCCGCCTATCTGCAGCAACTGATGATGGAATCCAACGGCAAATCGGTAACCCGCAGCGGCATGGCAACCGACCTGACCACCTGCCCGGTCGTCTGGGGCAGCGAAGGCACCAACGGCCAGCACTCCTTTCATCAGCTGTTACATCAGGGGGTTCCGGCTGCAAGCTGTGATTTTCTGCTGCCGCTCGCAACCGGCACCGATAACCCCGCACAGCACGACGCATTGGTTGCGCATTGCCTGAGTCAAAGTCTGGTGCTGATGCGCGGCCAGACACTCGCAGAAGTCGAAGCGGCACTGCAAAACAGTGGCCTGAGCCCGGGCGAAGCGAAGGCTTTAGCACCGCACAAAGTAATGCCCGGCAACCGCCCGAGCACCACCATTTGCTATCCGCGCAGCGGCGCCCGCACTTTGGGCGCGCTGATTGCGCTGTACGAGTACCGCGTACTGGTCGCCAGCCTGATATGGGGCATTAATCCCTTTGATCAGTGGGGTGTCGAGCTGGGCAAGAAAGAGAGCGGCACCATCGCCGCGGAGATAGCGAAACGATCGACCGGCGGCGGCGATAGCGCCACCCGAAACTTGCTACACCGTTATTACCAACATCAACAGGATTAGAGCTATGCGTTTTCCGGACAAGCCACATATCGCAGTCATGGGCCAGGGCTATGTCGGACTGCCGCTGACAATCGGCTTTAGCAAAAAATTCAAAGTCACGGCCTTCGATATCAACGAAAAACGTATTGCCGAACTGAAGAGCGGACACGACCGCAGCGGTGAAGTGACCAGCGAAGAACTCGCCGCGGCGCGACTCGACTTTGCGAGCGAAGCTGCGCAAATCGCCGACTGCAATGTCTATATCGTCACCGTGCCGACACCGATAGATAAGAGCAAGCTACCGGATCTGACCCCATTGCTGAAAGTTTCGGAAATGATCGGCGGCATTCTCGCGGCCGGTGACGTTGTGATCTATGAATCGACGGTTTATCCGGGATGTACCGAGGAAGAGTGTATCCCGATTCTCGAGCGTGTCAGCGGATTGACCTTTAACAAAGACTTCTTTTGCGGCTACTCGCCGGAAAGGATCAACCCCGGCGACCGTGAACACCGCTTCGAAAACACCATCAAAATCACCGCCGGCAGTACGCCGGAAACCGCTGAGTTTGTGGATTCGCTCTATCGCGCGGTGATCAGTGTCGGCACCCATCGCGCCAGCACCATCAAGGTCGCTGAAGCCGCCAAAGTCATCGAGAATGTCCAGCGCGACATGAATATCGCACTGATGAACGAATTGGCGATGATTTTTCACCTGCTCGATATCGACACCATTGCGGTGCTTGAGGCGGCGGGCAGCAAATGGAATTTCCTGCCGTTCCGGCCGGGCCTGGTCGGCGGACACTGCATCGGTGTTGACCCCTACTATCTGACCCACAAAGCGCAGCAAGCGGGCTACCTGCCGCAAATGATTCTCTCCGGCCGGCAGCTCAACGACAATATGGGCAAGTACATCGCCAGCCGGGTGATGCGGATGATGACCGAGCGGCGTATTCATGTGGTCGAAGCGAATATTTTGCTGTTGGGCCTGGCCTTTAAGGAAAACTGTCCGGATCTGCGCAACACCCGCGTGGTCGACATCTACCGCGAACTAAAAAGTTGCAACGCGAATGTTGAAGTTTACGACCCGGTGGTGGACGCTGATGAAGCCGGCCAGGAGTATCAGATCGGACTAATCGGCAAGCTTGAGCCCGGCCGCTACGACGCGATTATCCTCTGCGTCGCCCACGACGAGTTTAAAGCGATGTCAGCCGGTACCATTCACGCACTCGGCAAACAGGAACATGTTCTGTTTGATGTCAAGGCGGCGCTGCCCCCCGCGGTTGTCGATGGCAGGCTGTAATATGGGCTAGGCGCTGGCAGCGTCAATTATTTGCAGTACCTCTGCTGTTTTTGCCTGCATCAAAGCCTGATCACCCCGCGACTCGACATTCAGCCGTAGCAGCGGCTCGGTGTTTGACATCCGCAGGTTCATCCGCCAATTCGCAAACTCAAGACTGAGTCCGTCGGTGCGATCGACACTCAGCGCCCGCTCCGCATACTCCGCTTCAATCCGCGCCATTGACGCGGCGGCATCATCGATGCGGCGGTTGATTTCACCGCTGCAGGGGAAGGCGGCAATACGCTCGGCAACCAGCGTCGAAAGCGGTTTGCCCGCGCCCGATATCAACGCGGTCACCAACAACCAAGGGATCATACCGCTATCGCAGTAGGCGAAATCGCGAAAATAGTGGTGCGCGCTCATCTCGCCGCCGTAGGCCGCGTTCTCCAGCCGCATCCGCTCCTTGATAAAGGCATGCCCGGTTTTGCTCTGCACCGGCGTGCCGCCGGCCGCCTCGACAATTGCACGGGTATTCCAGGTCAACCGCGGATCGTGCACGATCTTCTCATCGGGGTTTTTCTTCAGACAGGCCGCCGCCAGCAATCCGACCACATAATAGCCCTCAATAAACTCACCCTGCTCATCGAAAAAGAAGCAGCGGTCAAAGTCTCCGTCCCAGGCGATACCCAGATCCGCACCGTGCTCCCGGATTGCCGCGATGGTCGGTGCCCGGTTTTCTTCCAGCAGCGGGTTGGGCACACCGTTGGGAAAGTTGCCGTCGGGCTCGTGTAGCAGCGGAATAAACTCAAACGGCAGCCGTGCCGCGATACGGTCGATAACACCGCCGGCGCCGCCGTTGCCGGCATTGACAACAATGCGCAGCGGCTTCAGCGCCGGCACGTCGACATAACTCAGCAAATGCTCGATATAGGCGGCGTTCGTATCCAGAGGCTCTAAGGTGCCGCGCCTTGGTGCCGGTTCGAAGCTGCCGGCCTCCGCCAATGACTGAATCTCTTTCAGTCCGGTATCACCGCTGATCGGACGCGAACCTTCGCGCACGAACTTCATGCCGTTGTAATCCTTCGGGTTATGACTTGCGGTGACTGCAATTCCGCCGTCCATACCGGCGTGCCACGTTGCAAAGTAGATCTCTTCAGTGCCGCACAAGCCGATATCAAAGACATCGGCGCCGGCGTCGCGCAGACCATCTGAAAGCGCCGCCTTGATCGCTTCGCTGCTGAGGCGGATATCATGACCGACAACCACGCGCCGTGCGCCGGTTACCGCAACAAACGCCTGTCCGATGCGGTGCGCGATATCTTCATTGAGTTCATCCGGCACACGACCACGGACGTCGTAAGCCTTAAAGCAGGTAAGTTCGGTCAACAGGATTTCTCAGCTTTTGTTGTAAATATTTTCGAATACGTAATTTGTCGCTTCGACAAAACCGGGCACGCTGCCGCAGTCAAAGCGCGTGCCCTTGAATTTATAGGCGATCACGCAACCCGCCTCGGCCTGGGTTTGCAGTGCGTCGGTGATTTGCACCTCACCATTTTTACCCGGCGGGGTGTCGCGCAGAATATCGAATATATCCGGCGTCAGAATATAACGACCGATAACCGCCAGATTTGACGGCGCATCTTTCGGGTCGGGCTTCTCAACCATCTTATCGACACGGAAAAGTCCGGGTTTTATCTCTTCGCCACCGATAACGCCGTAACTGCTGACATTTTCCATCGGTACTTCCTGTATGGCGACGATACTGCAGCGAAATTGCCTGAACAGCTGCACCATCTGCTTGAGCACGCCATCGCCGTTGTTCAGACACAGGTCGTCTGACAGCACTACGCCAAAAGGTTCGCTGCCGATCAGGTGCTCACCGGTGAGGATCGCATGACCGAGCCCCTTCATCTCGCGCTGCCGGGTCATAGTAAAGATCGCCCGCTCCTGCACATCGCGGATACTGGCGAGACTGGCCTCTTTGCTGGTGCCGGAAATCTGATGCTCCAGCTCGTAGCTGACGTCGAAATGATCGGTAATCGTGCGCTTACCGCGACCGGTGACCAGCGCGATATGTGTCAGGCCGGCATCAATCGCCTCCTCGACACCGTATTGCACCAGGGGTTTATTGACGATCGGCAGCATTTCTTTCGGCATGGCTTTGGTCGCCGGTAAAAACCGGGTGCCATAACCCGCCACCGGAAACAGGCACTTCTTAATAATGTTATTTGAGCTCACTTTATGTCCTTGTTCCTGATCTATTGCGTGTCCGGCGTGCCGCTATCCGAGCGACCGTAAACATCTTCAAAACGGACGATATCATCTTCGCCTAGATAGGTGCCGCTTTGCACCTCGATCAATTCCAGCGGAATCACCCCCGGATTGGCCAAACGGTGCTTAGTGCCTAAGGGGATATAGGTTGATTCGTCTTCTGAGAGCACAAACTCGCGCTCACCACAGGTCACAGTGGCAGTCCCCTGCACCACAATCCAGTGCTCGGCACGATGATGGTGCATTTGCAGCGACAACTGTTGACCGGGATTGACGATGATCCGCTTCACCTGAAAGCGCTCCGCGGTGACCAGCGACTCGTAGGAGCCCCAGGGCCTGAACACTCTGGTATGCAGATTCGCCTCGTCGCGTCCGGCGATTTTAAGCGCCTCGACAATCTGCTTAACGTTCTGCACCTGATCCCGGGAGGACACCAGCACCGCATCGGCGGTTTCGACGACCACCAGATTGTCGACGCCGACCGCCGCCAGTAAGCGCTTATCGCTGCGCAAATAGGAGTTGCTGACATCGCGGCTGATGACGTCGCCGATTTCGACATTGCCGGCATCGTTTTTACTGCCGACATCCATAACGACGACCACGAGTCGACATCATTCCAACCACAATCCATCGCGACCACAACACCGTGATCAGTTTTTTCCATGATCGCGTAATCGATAGAGTCAGAGGGTGATGCCAGAAATGCGCTGGCATCCGGGCGAATAAAGTCCAGGTCCGCCGCCGCCGCCGCCATCGCCGCCTCACAGGCGCTG
Source organism: Spongiibacteraceae bacterium (assembly GCA_041622815.1). Taxonomy (GTDB): domain Bacteria; phylum Pseudomonadota; class Gammaproteobacteria; order Pseudomonadales; family Spongiibacteraceae; genus JBFJYC01. Next base: position 14,660 of record JBFJYC010000044.1, read on the forward strand.
AGAATCTCCGGCGCCAATGATTGCAGGGTCATCAATACCGTGCTGGCGCGCAGTAAAAACATCCCGCTATTCCAGACATAACCACCGTCGTCGACATAGGCCTGCGCGGTGGCTGCATCGGGTTTTTCCACGAACTCGCCGATCCGGCAGCTGGCACCGCCGAGCGATTCGCCCTTGCGGATATAGCCGTAACCGGTTTCCGCCGCGGTCGGTGTAATGCCGAAGGTCACCAATGCGCCGGCACTGGCATGATCTACGCCTTCGCGGACCGCCTGTTGGAACGCTTCGGCATTAGCGATAACGTGATCCGCCGGCAGCACCAGCAGCAGCGCGTCACCGGCGGCGGCAACCGCTTGCAGTGCTGCCAGCGCCAGTGCCGGTGCGGTATTGCGGCCAGCGGGCTCAAGCATAATGGTCGCGCCGGCAATGTGCCGCTGGCGCAACTGCTCGGCGACCATAAACCGGTGCTGCTCATTGCAGATAATCAGCGGTGCGGAAAGGTCCGGCAAGCCGGCGAGCCGCTCGATGGTATTCACAATCAGCGGCTGGTCGCCGGCGAGGGGTTGAAATTGTTTCGGAAAGCCTTCGCGGGACAGCGGCCACAAGCGGCTGCCGACGCCACCGGAGAGAATGACTGGGGTGATTTGCATGCACAATCCAAGTAGATTTCGGTACGCGCCGCCCCGGG
>JBFJYC010000045.1:0-15328 GCA_041622815.1 Spongiibacteraceae bacterium
GGGGTCCTCAATGATGGTTTGCAGTCCGCCGTCCAGTTTGGCGCGCGCTTCGCTGCGGCTTAATCCCGCTCTGGCGAAGGCGAGAGTAGAATCGGTCTTCAGAGCATTGCGGTATTGCTGCGCCGCCTTGTGCCATTCCTCTTTCGCTTCGAAACGGGCGCCTTCGCGCCGGTAGATGCTCACCGCAAGTGCCTGCTCCGCCACCTGCACCGCGGCGAGGCCTTCTGCGACTTCAACAGTATCTTTTCTGATGTCTGCCGCCGCCTGATATTGCCGGCGGGCTTCATCAAACTTACCGGCCTCGGTGGCCGCCAGCGCTGTCGAAATCAGACGCCGGAATTCGCGGTCCTGAAGTTCGCCGTGGGTGCGCTGAAAGCCGGCAGCGGCGGCGATGGTTGCCGGGTCAAGCTTGAGCGCCTGTTTATAATAGTCGCGGGCGGCGATCAAATTGTTTTCCTGTTCAAAACGACGCGCGCTGCGCAACAGCCCGATGACTTCGTCGAGTCGTTCGGCGCGGATAAGTCCCGCCTGCGCGAGCTTGTTGGCGGGATCAATCGCCAGTGCCAGCTCAAACCCCTGCCGCGCGAGTGCGCTATTGCCCTCGTCGAGACCCTGCTGTCCGGTCTGGGTGGCGCCGAGTAATTCCCAGCCGGATTGTTCGAGCAGATTGTCGGCCTCGAGAATGGCCTCCTGCCAGATCGCCTCGGCGCCGGCATAGTCGCGATTACGAAAGTGCTCCTCAGCCTCGGCGTATTTTCTGCTTAGCGCGGCGTAGGTATCCGGCGCCCAGCGCATGACCGCGCGCGCTTCTAATTTGCTGCGCTGCGCGTCGAGCCGCTGCGACGCGTCCTGCGCTTTTTGACGCGCGGCGAGGCTCGCTTCTGCAGTAACCGGTGGTGCTGCCTGATTGCCGGCGGCGGTCTGCGCGGTTGCCGGATCGACAGCCGCTTCGGCTGACTCTTGTGATGGCGGCGATACCGGTATATCTGCCGGCGCCGTCAGCCGCGGTAGCAAAAACAGCACGGCCAGAAGCAACAACACCAGTATCAGGAGTGCGGGGCCGAATAATGGGTGCGCTTTTGTATTCGTCGCAGACGCGGTAGTTTCGGTAACCGGCGCTACCGAAGCGGGTTGTAAAGGTTGCGGGCGGATCCGGTCGAAGCCGTCGCCGCCTGATTGATCAGGTGTCGTCATTGTGAGTAATACGGCCTAAGCAAATCCGTATTCAAAATCCTCTGCCACTGCCGCCGTCTTCAGGTACCGGAATAAACCCGGTTTCCTCGGCGTACATTTTACGCAGCATCTTGCGCCACTCATCGTACTGGGCTTCGGCAGATCCTTTCAGTGTCACGGTGCGGCCTTCGAGTTCAATCACGCGCGGTTTGACGTCGGCGGCCAGCGAATCACCGAGTTCCTTGAGCGCTTCCTGGTGCAGCTTCGCTTCCGCGCGCTTGTCCAAACCGGTTTTGAATAAATAGGCACCGCCGATAACCGCGGCCTGCGAGGCGACCGCCGTGCTGCCGCTGTTGGCTTTACCGGCACCGTAAATACCGGCGGCAACCGCCGCAGCACCGGCAATCATGCGCACCGCAGACTGGCGCTTTATTTCCCGCAGGTTTTGCGCTTCCTGCCAGCTGGCGGCACGCCATTCGTCATAGGGCGTTTGTACCTGACTACTATAAACATAGTAGTGCTGATCGAGGGAGTCGATCACCCGGTAGTCGCGCTCGCGGATGCGCTCGATACGGGCGATATTCGGATCGCTGCGCGAGGGCATGCCGCGCTTGCTAAAGCGGCCGTTGCGTTCGCTGAGGTAGTCGTTGAAGGCATCCGGCGCCAGATCATTGGCGAAGCGCAGAAAAGCGATGTCGCGGTTGTTGGTCAGCTGTGCCGGTGTCATGCCGCGGCGAACCCGCAGCAGGTCATTGGCGATACGGTTATACAGGTCCTGAAACGGGTCGAGCTTGGCGGGGTCCGCATCGGTATAACTGAGCTGGGCAGCGGATTCCTGGTAGCTGCGATCGAGCCAGACTTTACCGGTTGCATCCACCGCTTTGATCGCGACATGCAGGGTTTCGCCGTCGGAGTGCAGAATTTTTCCGGTCACCAGCAGTTCGGAGGCAATCGGCGGCTCGGGTACCACGCGGACCGGCCCCCATTGTCCGGTGCGCTGCATAGTGTCGCGCAGTTTGAAGGGGATATAGCCGGACTCCGCTTTGCGGACACCGGGGATAATGCCGGACTTCTCCGGCACCGGTTCGACGTAGCCGGGATCGAATGTGGCGATATTGACATCGATCAGCTGCGACTTGGGTATGTCGCGTTCCGCGTGCTCCGCGACGGTCGTGTTGACGCGCTTGACGTCGTTCATGACGCAGCCGCCGAGCAGTATTGCGGCGGCGATCAGGCTAAGTGAGGCGCTGCGCCGTGCCGGCGTTTTCTGTATCGCAATCGTTTTCATGCGGACCATACCTGTCTAGTTGTTTCGCTTGTATTCGCGGTACTCGTCCCAGAGCTTCTTGCGCAGCTCCGGATCGGGTTCATTTTCCGCTGCTTCGCGTAACTGGCGCGCAACGATATCATCGTCCTGTCCGCGGCCGACATCTTCAGGCACCGGCGGTAAGCTGGCGCGGTCACCCGGGCTGCCGGGGCGCTGGCTGCTGCCGCCCTGCGGCATATTGCCACCACCGCTGCGGCTCGGCGGTGCCGGCTGTCCCGACGCAGTCTGGCTGCCGCCGTAACCACCTTGCTGGCTCCCGTCACCGCCGCCGGAGCTACCACTTGCGGCAGCCGCGGCCCGGTCGCGCTCGCGTTGTTCGCGGGCCGCTGTTTGCGCTGCGGTATCTTTGTCGAGTCCGGTCTGTTCGCGATTCATGCGCTGATCAAACTGTTCCAGCGAGCGATCGAATTCGCCCTGCGCGCCGCCGGCTGGCTGGCGCTGACCGGCGGTCTGTTGCCCCGAAGATTGTTGTGCTTGCTGCTTACCGTCGGCAGAGGGCGGGGGCGGTGGCCAGCCCTGACTACTCTGCTGTTGGTTCTGTTGCCGGGCACCTTGCTGGCCGGACTGCTGCTCAGCGGCGGCTTTTTCTCGCTGCGCCGCTTCGGCAGCCTGCTGCTGACGCCGCTCCTGCTCGCTTTGTTGCTGGTTCTTCTGCTGCTTGTTCGCGGCTTCCTGCTGCGCTTTATCCTGCTGCTGTTGCTGAGCCTGCGGCGTCTGCTGGGGGCTGGGTGTTGGTTGCGGCGGCACCGGATTGGTGGGCGGTGTGGCACACGCGCTCACGGCCAGCACTGCACTGAATAGCAAGGCGCTGCCTGCGCGGTTGGTAAATATCGGGTCGGAGTTGGACATCATCATAGTAGGACGGCTCCCGGCGATTCTGGTTCAGTTTTCATACTAGCGTTTTGGCGCCGGCAACAACGGGAAGTTAAGGGTGACATTTTCCGCGTCTACCGGTCCGCGCGGACTAAATTGTGGCCTGAATATGGTTTTGCGCGCATTGCGTACTATTTTGTCTTCCAATCGTTTTGCGTCGTCGGGGCTTACCGAGACCAGCTCAACATCCCGGGCTTTGCCGGTTTTGGTGACGGTCATTTTGAGCTGCGCAGCGCCGGAATAAGCGATCAGTACCGCCGGATTATTGCTGTTGGGCTGCCGCATCGGGCGCCGGTAGAGCGGGGTTGGTGCGCCATACAGCTTGTCGATGGTGGCGGTATCACCGGCTTTCTGCAGTCTTTTATAGGCCCGCTTATAGTACCTGCGGGCATTACGGGTACTGCCGGTCGCCTGATAATGATCGCCGATCAGCGTTTCCGTTAATGCCATCTCGGCCGGGGGGGTGTCCGGGTGGTCTTCCTGAATCCGCAGCGCTTTCTTCAGATGGCTGAGTGCGTAGCGCTCATAATCGAGCATCTTTTGTTCACGCGGAGTCGGTTGATCCAATTCTTCCTGCAGGCGCCGGTTGGGGATGGCGCTAAAACCGCGGTTGGAACTGAACGCAAACGCGCTGTCGTCGCGGCGCATGAGCAAGCGCAGCTTGTCGAGCTCCGGGCCGAGACTGCGGTCGTAGGCCTGCGCGAGCTCACGGTAGGCATCGACGACGGCGATTGATTTTTCACCGTGCTCAGCTTCCAGGATTTCAACTTTCTTCTCCAGTGTTTGGGCAGCATCTTCGTACTGTTGTAACACCCGATACCAGTGTGATGCCTCGTCGATAGCGGGAATCAGTTCAGGCGTTTTGCCAAGCGCCTGCTCCATAATGGTGAGCCGCACTTTTTGCCGTTCCAGCGCCTCTTCGAGTTTGCCGGTGACCAGCAGACTTTGCATCAAGGCGTTGTCGTGCTGTAGCTGATCCGTACTTTGCAGGCCGCGGTCGGCGCGGGTGATAAATATTGCGCGGCGCAACGTATCGACCGCTGCTGCATGTTCGCCGGCGGCAGTGAGGCTGACGCCGAGGCCGAATAACGGCGTTGCCAGCAGCGGATTGCGAAAGCTGCCGCTGTCACTGAGCAGATCGACCGCTTTTTGATAGCTGGTGATAGCGCCGGCAAAATCGTCGTTGCGGTATTGCAGTGCGCCGAGATTGTTCAGGGCGTCAGCAAGCTGCTGCGTCGGCGTCAGGGGCTTCGCCGAGAGTGCCGCGACCAGCGCCTGAGCGTCTGCCGCTGCTTCAGCGTAGCTGCCACGTGCGGCATTGCGGAACATTGCCTGCTCTCGGGGGCCGGATTCAGCGCCTGCCGCGGGTTCGATCAGGGCAGGCGGCCGCACCGCCGGGGGTGGTTCTTGCTCAAAGGCCTGTGCCGGCAGTGCAAACAACAACACTGCCGTGCCAAGAGCACGCCGTATCAGGCCAGTTTTGAAATAGGAATCAATCATTTAGCGGGGCTTCTTTCACCGTGGCCGATACTTTATCCGGTTCTACCTGTATACGATATGAACGTCGGTCTGGATTCAACTGCTTCATCCGCGGCTAGCGGAATTAGCCGTATTCGTCACTCGCGCCGACGCCCCGATTTCGCGATACTGGCGGTCATTTTATATTCTCTGGCTTAGCGAATGCCCGTTTCACCGGCAGCTCCGGCTCCCGAATCTTTGCAAACCGTTAAATCCTCCGGGCGAAGCCGTCCGCGCAAGGCGTCGGCTTCAGTGCAAGTGGCCGCTGCGCCGGCGCCTTCTGAACCGGAGGCGGCGCTGTTCATGCCGGTTGGCCGCTATGTCAGCGTTGGCGAAAACCGGTTTTTTGTTCGTGAGCATGCCAATGCAGGGAAGCCGACTCTGGTGTTGCTGCACGGACTGGTCGCCTCCACCTGGCTCAACTGGCGGCTGGTATTCGGCGCGCTGAAAGACGATTTTCATATTATCGCACCGGATTTGCGCGGTCACGGCCGCAGCCACCCCGGCCGTGAGGCATTTACGATCGAAGCCGCCGCCGATGACGTCGCCGGCATTCTGAAAGCGATGCAGGTCGAAAACGCGATTTTTGCCGGTTATTCGTTGGGCGGTGCGGTCGCTCAACTGATCTGGCGCCGCCATCCGCATATTGTCGACGGTCTGGTTTTTACCGCTACCGGTTTTAGCGGCAGTATGACCGGTTCCCGCGATTCACAAGTCGTGCGCACGACAATGGATGCTATGGTCGGGTCACTGCGCTTGATGGAAATGGTCCGCTTGCTGCGCCGCCGTATGCGGGTATCCCGCCGCGCGCTCGGCCTGCCGGCGAAGCGGCGCAACAAGGCACCGCGCTCAGAACGGCGACTGGCGGTGAGCGAAGTCCGGCGCAACAATATGCGTGCGGTATGCGAGGCGGCGCGCGCCATTATGTATCACGATGCCAGCGGCTGGATCGACGAGATTGATACCGTGTCGGCGGTGCTCGCGACGACCAAAGATAATATCTTCAGTCTCGATCACCAGTGCGAACTCGCCGAGCGCATCGGTGCCCGCGTGTTTGAATTTGAATCGGGGCATCTGGCGATTCAGGATGAAAACTATGGTAAAGCCATTGCCGCTGCATGCTGTAATGTTGCCAACCGGTCTTTGAATAACCGGCCGGTGCTGAGGTCTTTCAAGGGCTTTAGTCCGGCCGTCATATAAACATCAACCACTCAATACGGACCTGCGATGACTGAAAAACACGAAATCACCGCCGTTGGCATGGACTTTTTTGAAACGGCACCGAAAAAGGCGGTGGCCTCGCAGGTTATCCATGCGACCCCGGATCAGATCTTCGATGCTTTTGAGGATGCCGGGGCCTGGACGGTATGGGCCGGCCCGATTCAAAATGTGGAATGGACGTCGCCTAAACCATTTGGTCTGGGGACTACCCGCACCGTCTCGATGAGCGGCGGCATGGTGGGTTGGGAAACCTTTATTGCCTGGGAGCGCGGCAAGCGCATGGCGTTTTGCTTCACCCATGCCTCGGATAAAAATATTTCGTCCTTTGCCGAAGACTATATTGTAGAAGATCTGGGTAACGGCAGCAGTCGCGTCACCTGGACAATGGCGATGACACCGGAAGGCATCAGCAAGGTGATGATGGCGGTTGCCGGGCCGTTTATGGGTTTCTTTCTCAATGGCATGCTGAAAAAGTTTAAAAGCTATGTGGAGGCGCAGGTTGCGGCGCAGCCGGCGGCCTGATACCAATAATATTTATCCAAGGAGATCGGTTATGGAGCGTATCAATGCTGCAGTTCAGGCGAATATAGACTCGCTGAAAAATGTGATGGCGGGAAATAAAGAGGGATGGTTGGCATTATTCGCAGATGATGCGGTGGTGCATGACCCGGTGGGGCCGTCCTCGCATGATCCGTCGGGGGAAGGTTTTCGTGGCAAGGACCGTATCAGTGAGTTCTGGGACATTATGATCGCGCCCGGTGATCTCAACCTGATTCCCCATAAGCGGATTGCGGTAGGCGATCATCACGCAGCGGTCTTTATGAGTGCCGCCAATACCATCGGTGACTTTAAAACCCAGATTGAAATGATCGTCACCTACGAAGTAGACGACGAGGGTAAAGTGAAGGTCCTGAAGGCGCACTGGGACGTTGAAGGCCTGAACCGGCGTATGGCAGAGCAGTCTGCCGCCTGACAACTGCTTCTTATGCCGCGGTGCCCGCAATTTCGCATATCGCGGTTGCACCGCTGCACCTTAATTTGTGTTCATAACACTTGTGAGTATCTGGTTTAGCGGTAGTATCACTGCCAATAATTAGATGTTGGCAGGTGACACAATGAGCTCCGTTTCAGACCTTATGATCGACCGGTTCAGCCGTGTAATCATCGCCAGACGCTGGTGGGTCATATTGTTCAGCCTGCTGGTCATTGCTTTGCTTGGCAGCGGCGCCCGCCATCTCACGTTTTCCAGCGATTACAAGGTCTATTTCGGGCCCGATAATCCGCAGCTGATCGCCTTTAACGAGAACCAGAAAAGCTTTACCAAGCGCGATTCCACGATTGTTGCCATCGCGCCGCCATCCGGTAGTGCCTACAACCATGAAACGCTGGCTTTGCTGGAAGAGTTCACGGCGCGGGCCTGGGAACTGCCCTTTGTGATCCGGGTTGATTCGCTGTCTAACTATCAGCATACCGCCGCGGATGGCGATGATCTCTATGTAGCCGACCTGTATGAAGATGCGCGCAGTCTCAGCGAAGAACAGATGCAGGAGATGCACCGTATTGCTGCGGCCGAGCCGTTGCTGCTCAACCGGATCACATCGGCGAGCGGTCATGTCATCGGTCTGGCAATCAGCCATCAGTTTCAGGGTAAGTCAGAAAACGAAATTATGGAGGCGACTTACGCGGAGCGGGCACTGCGTGATGAGCTGCTGAAAAAATATCCCGGCCACAAAATCTATCTCAGCGGCTCCAATATCATGAGCGCGACCTTTAACGAGGCATCCCAGGCCGATATTGCCGGGCTGTTCCCGATTATGTATGTCGTCCTCGTTGTCATGATCTATTTGCTATTGCGCTCGGCATCTGCGGTGTTCGCAACGCTGATTATTATCGTGGCCTCGGTGATTGCGGCAATCGGCGCTGCCGGTTACCTCGGTGTTGCACTGACCTCGCCGTCGAGTATTGCGCCGATTGTTATTACCACACTGGCAGTCGCCGATTCGGTGCATCTGTTGGTGACGTTTTTTGCGAATCTGCGGGAGGGGCAGGAAAAGCAGGCGGCGCTGCGGTCGGCCATTCGTCTGAATTTCACGCCGATTATTCTCACCTCTCTGACCACCGCACTGGGATTGCTGTCGATCAATTTTGCCGATTCTCCGCCGTTGCAGGACCTCGGTAATATCGCGGCGATCGGCACCGTATTCGCGTTGGCCTTATCACTCACCTTGTTGCCGGCGCTGATGGCGACGCTGCCGGCGACACCGCCATCGGCAAAACAGGATCGTCTGTCCGGTTTTATGGAGCGCTTTGCGCGCTGGCTGATGCGCAAGCGCAGGCCGGTTTTTATCACCAGTTTGACCCTCTGTCTCGGCCTGACGGTGTTCTTTCCGATGAACGATGCCAACGATATGTTTGTGCATTACTTCGACGAATCGATTCCGTTCCGTGTGGACTCCGATTTTATTGCTGACAATCTGACCGGCACCTACACACTGGAGTATTCCCTGCCGGCGCCCAATGGGGTGTCCGACCCTGAGTATCTCAAGGTATTAGAGGCGTTCGCGGCGTATTGGTATGAGAATCCGCAGGTCATGAATGTCACGTCAATTCATGACGTATTTAAGCGCTTGAACCGGAATATGCATGGCGACGATCCGGACTGGTACAAAATTCCGGAAAACCCTGAACTCGCTGCCCAGTATTTACTGCTGTACGAATTTTCATTGCCCTTCGGTCTGGATCTTGCCGATACCATAAATATCAGCAAGGACTCATCGCGGTTTATCGTGACGCTGGAGCATATAAAGTCCCGTGAAACACGCAGGCTGATTGATGAGGCCACAGAGTGGCTTCGTGAGCATGCGCCGGATCAGGTATCTCAGCCGACCGGGCCGGGTGTCATGTTTGCCTATATCGCGGGTCGTAACTTCCAGTCCATGGCCATTGGTATTCCGTTGGCACTGATCGCTATATCCATGGTTTTAATCTGGGCATTGCGCAGCGTGAAGTTTGGCATTGTCAGTCTGGTACCGAACCTGTTTCCGCTGGGTATGGCATTTGGTGTATGGGCATTGCTGGTGGGTGAGGTTAATTTCACCATGTCGTTTTCGATGAGTATTATTCTCGGAATTATCGTTGATGATACGATTCATTTTCTGAGCAAGTATTTGCGAGCCCGGCGGGAATTGGGGCTGAGCACCGAAGATGCGATCGCTTATTCATTCCGTACCGTCGGTACCGCGTTGATCGTGACATCGCTGGTACTCGCCGCCGGGTTTTTTGTGCTGACGTTTTCCGCATTCTATCCGGTGTCGTCGATGTCCTCTGTCACCATCATCGCGGTTTTTTGCGCACTTATTACCGACTTTTTACTGTTGCCAATCGTGATACTTTGGGCGGACAAAGACGGTGATCCACAGGTCGCGGTTACATTAAAGGAACCAGATTATGCATAAGCACAGCAGCTTGTCTTTTCTATTTGTCACTGCAGTATTGTTCTTGCCGTTATTGGCGACAGCAGCGCAATCCGCGGCGGAAAAAGGATTGGCCATCGCGATAGAGGCTGATAAGCGGGATGAGGGCTGGACCGATTCCTCGGCGACGATGACGATGATTCTGCGCGACGCCTACGGTAAAACCAGTACAAGGGAGATGCGCAGCAAGTCGCTGGAGGTCGCCGATGACGGCGACAAGGGGCTGATTATTTTTGACGAGCCCAAGGACGTTCGCGGCACCGCTTTGCTGACTTTCAGCCACACCACAGGAGACGATGATCAGTGGTTGTACCTGCCGGCACTTAAGCGGGTAAAGCGTATCAGTTCGCGCAACAAAACCGGGCCGTTTATGAGTTCCGAATTTGCCTACGAGGATTTGGGTTCGCAGGAAGTTGAAAAGTACACTTACACCTATATTCGTGACGAGTTGTATGAGGCTCAGCCGTGTTTTGTGATTGATCGCGTGCCGGTGGATGAGAAATCCGGTTATTCACGACAACGCGCTTGGATTGATCAGGCAGAATATCGGGTTCTCAAAGTCGAGTACTACGATCGTAAGCAGACGCTGTTGAAGACGCTGACGCTGCATGACTATAAGCAGTATGCGAATAAGCATTGGCGGGCCGGTCGTCTCGAGATGAAAAATCATCAGACAGACAAGCATACAACGCTGAGCTTTGCCGAGTACCGTTTTAAGCAAGGCATGGATGACAGCGACTTCAATCAGTCTGCGCTAAAACGACTGAAATAGTGATCAGTCGTGGTTTCACAAGCGGCGGGCAGTGGCTGGCGGGATGTTTGCTCTGCGCCGGTTTGAATCTGTCGCTGCCGGCTCATAGCTTTGAAAGCAGTAGTTTTGAGACGGAAATTAATCTGGAGCTACAGGTCTATACACAGGATGCAGCCCATTCGGCGCAGAAAGATTTTTACAGCGGCCTCACGTTGCAAACGCAGTGGTATGGCGAGTGGGATGACGGCAATCAGAGCCTCACTGTAACGCCCTACGGACGTTTTGATGCCGATGGTAGCGGCCGCAGCCATGCGGACTTTCGTGAGTTGAATTGGTTGGGTGTGTTCGGCTCATGGGAAGTGCTGATCGGCGCGAGTCGTGTCTTCTGGGGCAAGACCGAGCTACTGCATCTGGTTGATATCATCAATCAGACCGACGGTCTGGAGAATCTGGACGGCGAGGATAAGTTGGGCCAGCCGATGCTCAAAACCACTTGGACAACCGGCACCGGCAATTTACAGTTATTCGTATTGCCCTGGTTTCGCGAGCGCCTGCATGTCAATGAGAAAGGCCGGTTTCGTTCGGAGCCGGTGGTGCGCGACAGCCGTGCGATGTATCAGTCCGGTGCGGAGGAGCGGCATGTCGATGCGGCGATACGCTGGGAGGGCTGGTGGGATGCGGTTGATTACGGCGTCGCCTATTTTGAAGGGACGCAAAGAAATCCTAAGTTTTTCCCCGATGCCTTGCCGCCAACCGGTTTGATCCCCTTCTACGGCCAGCTCAAACAGTTCAGCATCGATGCGCAGTACACCGCGGAGGGCTGGCTCTGGAAGTTGGAAGCGGTGTATCGCAAAGAGGACAATAGCGCGCTGGCGGTAACGTTACCCGGCGTCACCGCTGTAACGCCGGCGACGGCCGCGATTTTACAGGGCTTTGGTGGCTTGGGCGTCAGCCCGGGTTCTTCCTTCGGCGGCGCGCCGGTTGTCAGTTTCGTCGAGGATCAGCCTGAGTTCGCGGCGGCGACCGGCGGTTTTGAATACTCTTTTTACGGCGTTTTCGGGACCGGTATGGATCTCGGTGTGGTCGGGGAGTATATGTGGGATGGGCGTGGAAAAGACGCGGAAACATTATTTCAGGATGATTTTTTTATTGCCCTCCGCCTCGCCGGTAATGATATCAATGACAATGCTTTACTGGCCGGTGTGGTTGTCGATCTGGAGTATAAAAGCCGGTTTTTCAGCGCCGAGTACAGTCGGCGCATCGGCAACAGTATGAAGCTCAGTCTTGAAGCGCGGGTACTCGATCATGTGGCGACCGAAGATCGCTTCGCGGCGGTGATCGAGCGCGATGATCTGATCCAGTTTACGCTGACCCGTTTTTTCTGAGCGCCCGCCCGGTGGTTACTGCCCGTAGTGATCCCGGATGTAATCCATAATCACGCCGGACTCGCCCATTTTTTCACCGGTGTTCGGGTCCACAAGATAGGGCGACTGAACCGAGCCTGCGATTTTCAGCAGCTTTTCACGATTGCGTCCGCTGGGCTGATAGCCTGGTGCAAGCTTTGCACGTACGCCCGGTAGCAGCCAGTCGTTGAGCTGAGTGCGGCCGATGTTACGCGTTATGTAAGGCAATGCCATTTCACATAACAGCTCGCGCACCGGGCGGGCGTAGGGGCTGGCCTCGAAGGAGTAAAGTTCCAGCGGCTGCGCCGGCGCGGTGCTTGCCGAAGGTGTTGCGTAAAGTCCTTTTTTGCCGCGGAAGGCAGAGGCGAGCATTGACGAGGAGGTGTTCAGGGCTTTAATTCTGAGTTTCGAAGGCGCCGGCCGACCGGCGTAAGTTGTGTAGATATACTGAATAATATCGGCGGACTCGTACATACCGACACCGGTATTGGGGTCCACGAGATAGGGAAACTGCGCCTTGCCGCCGAGTTCCATCAACCGGTCCCGGTAGCGGTCACCCTGTTTCGGGCAGGGGTAGATCAGTGCATCGATATCCAGCAAGGTGAGGGCCTCACGCACAATGCGGCAATACGGGCAATTTTCCATTTCGTAGAGTTCGAGCAATTTTGCCGGTTGCTTGACTGCGGGCCGTGCGATGATCCCTCTTGGTGCGGCGAGGAGTGCGAGGCTTGAGGTGGCGAAATCCAGAGTATTCATGGGGTTGTCCTGATAGAGCCGGGGCCAGCTCAATGAAGTATGTGTCTGATTGCCGCGTATCTAACCACAATGTGCCGGGCGGATATATGTCCAAGCCGCAATTGTCAGGCGTCGGATTAACGCTTAGGGTGGCGGATCTTATTGCAGGAGAAAAACCATGCGAGTTTTATTATTAATTTGTTTTGCGCTGTCATTCCAGTCTTCGCCGTTGTTTGCCGAAAAGCCGTCGTGGGCAGGCAAGGGCAAGCCCAGCGCTGAGCAGAAAGAAGCGCATCGCGCGGCGATGGAGGCGAAGGAAGAGCTGAAAGAGCGCGACGAAGATTTTGACGAGTACGATAGAGACAAGGCCGACAAAGAGCGCAAGTTCAAAAAGGATAAGAAGGCTAAGAAGGACAAGTACGGTAAACGTCATGATGATGACGAAGATGATGATCAGGGTGAGGACGACGATGATCGCTACGACAAGGGCAAGAAAGACAAAAAGCAAAAGCGCTATGATCGTGATGAAATGTCAGACGATGAAAATGACGCCTCCGACGGCCTGAAAGGACTCGAGAAGCAGCGCCAGAAGAAAATGGAACAGGGTCAGAATGAGCTCGACAAAGGCTCAGATAAGGGCATCGAGAAGCGCGGCCAGAACAGCAGAAAATGGTGGAAATTCTGGGAGTCAGATGAGCCTGCGGATACTACGGAGAATTAATAAACGCGCCGGAAGGTAAGATTAATCCGCGGCCCGGTTGCCGCGGTACTCTTCGGAATCCGGTGTGACCAGTGGGCCTGGGTCGCACCGGACATCAGCAGCAAGCTGCCGTGGGGCAGTGCGATGCGGATTGGCGCGCTGCTTTCGTTTTTGCGCTTTAGCTGAAAGCTGCGTTCGCTACCCAGGCTCAAGGACGCGATGACCGGGCTGTCACCCAATTCCGGTTCATCGTCGCTATGCCAGGCAACACTGTCATTGCCATCGCGGTATAAATTTAATAACACGCTGTTAAATCGCCCGCCGGACACGGCTTCTATCCGGGTTTTTAAAGCCATCAGCAGCGGTGTCCATGGCAGCGGTGTATTGCGTATGCCGGACCAGGTATAGGTGCTGGCAGGGTCTCCGTACCAGGCCGTCAAGCGCGGCACAGCAAGTGTTTTGCCGTACATTTTAATCGACTGCTGCTGCCAGGGCGTGTCGTCTTTTAATCGAGGCATTATTGCGTCGGCATCGGTGGCGGATAGCCAGTGCGGCCACAGCTTCAGCATGCCGTCCTGCAGCGGCAGGACTTCCGGTCCCTCCGCAAACAACGATTCCTGTTCGGGTTGCGAGGTCATTCCAAGGTGCTAAACGTAAGCGACGGCACCGCCGTCGATCCGAATATTCTGGCCGTTGATAAACCCGGCGCGTTCGCTACAAATGAATGCAACAAGGTCCGCCACTTCCTGCCGCTCGGCGATGCGCCCGCAGTGGTTGGGAAAGTCATTGGCGACAATCTGTTGCTCAATCTGCGCCCAGTCCTCGCCCCAGCTCTGCTTATTGGCCTTCTGCCGGTACATCGCCTCCAGCTCCGGCGTGCGGATATAACCGGGGGAGATAGTATTGACGGTGATGCCACTGTGGCTGAGTTCTTTTGCCAGACTGACGCTCATCGTCGCGAGCGCGCCTTTGGCGGCGTAGTAGTGGGGCATGATGTTATTCGGCTGGTGGCTGCCGATAGTGCCGAGTTGAACAATTCTGCCCCAGCCGCGCTGCTGCATCGCCGGGAACAGGCGCTGCGCCATCCTGGCGGCGGAAAGCACATTGCGCTGATACATATCCAGCCAGTCGGCTTCGGAGGCTGTCGCCCACTTGCCGCGGGCGGCAGTGCCGTAATTGTTGACCAGAATATCGATGTGCTTGAATTCCGGGGGAAGCTGCGCCAGACACTGGTCGGCGCCGGCGTCGGTGCACAGGTCACCCCAAACCGCACAGGCATTGTTTGTCGCGGCCGCAGCGCTGTCTGCGGCGTTGGCTTCATTGCTGTGGAAAATAACCCGGGCACCTTCGCGGGCCAGCGTTTGCGCGATGACTTCACCGGTGCCGCGGTGGCTGCCGGTGACCAGCGCGGTCCTGCCGGTGAGGGCTAGATCCATGTCGAACTTTTCCCTAATGTTGTGGTGGTGTCGAATGGTAGCAAGCAGGACCTGTGGTGCGACAGCCGCTCCGCGTCATGCGTGCTTGTGTATAGTAGCCGCATTCAATCCGGAAAATCGAAATGACAGCATGAATAAGCCGCAGCCTGCCCCTAAGCTCAAGCGCCGCCTGTTGCGGGTCAGCTTTGGTATTGCGCTGCTTGCGCTGTCGGCCTGCGGTGCGGATACGTCATTGAGGCCGCTGGCCGCCGATGCTGTGATTCTCGCCTTTGGCGATAGTCTTACCGCAGGTGTCGGCGCGCCGCCGGACCGGAGTTACCCGGTCGTATTGTCTGAAATCACCGGGCGTCGCGTCGTCGGCGCCGGTGTATCCGGGGAGGTGACCCGGGACGGGCTGGCCAGATTGTCTTCAGTGTTGGATGCAAGCCAACCGGCGCTGATGATCTTGCTGGAGGGTGGCAACGATATTTTGCGCAACCGGCAGCAGGCTGAAATCAAATCTAATCTGGCCGCGATGGTTAGCATGGCGCAGTCGCGGGGCATTGATGTGGTGTTGCTGGGTGTGCCGGAGAAGAAGCTATTTTCGGACGCCGCGCCGTTGTATGCGGAGCTGGCCGAACAGTTCGGACTGGTTTACGAAGAGGATTTGCTGGCGGGACTGATCAGGTCACCGTCATTGAAGTCTGATGCAGTGCATCTGAATGCTGCCGGCTATCGA
>JBFJYC010000046.1:0-15196 GCA_041622815.1 Spongiibacteraceae bacterium
AACTGCTCTGCTGACTCCGCGTCGGTGCTGGTGAAGCGTACCCGGTCGTTGAGTAACTCCCGCTGCGCAAACGGGCAGAGGTTCAATCCGACAACAAGCTGTTCAACCCAGCGCCTGACAGGCTCAACGACCGCTATGCGCTGCATGCGATCCGGATCCTTTCGGCGGGAACGCTCAACTGTTCGATAAGGTAATTCTTGAACCCGTTATCAAAAGGTTGGTCTGCAACCGCCATTCGCATGCAGAGCATCCATGCATCGACCTCGCGATGGCCGATCGGCAGGTGCTTGTGTGCTCTGGGAATATTGATACTCCCGAAATGCTCTGAATAGAGTTTAGGCCCGCCCAGCCAACCCGACAAAAAGTACGCAAGCTTCTTTCTCGACTGGGAAAGATCGGGTTTATGCATGCTTCTTATGCCGCGGGCCTCGGGCAGGGAATCCATATAATCGTAGAAAGCGTCAACCAGTCTGGTCAGGCCCGGCAATCCACCGGCAGCATGATAAGAGCTATCAGCCACACCATATTCTGAATTGTGAGTGGGCATCCGGCTATTCCATCCGGTACTGAAAATCGATACCGAAGTGGCGGGGCAGGCCGGGTACGCGGTTGGCGACGCCGATGACGCTGGTGACGGAAATGCCGCCGATAAAGTGCTGATCGTTCTTGATGTTGTTAACGAAGGCGGTGACGCTCATCTGCTCGTCGACCTCCCAAAGCATGCGCGCGTTAAATACCTCGTACTGGCTGACCGTTGAGCTTTCAAACTGCGGGCTCAGGTAATCTGTGCCGATAAACAGCTCGTCGGCGTAGTTGTATTGCAGCAATGGCACAAAGCGACCGGCGGCGGTGTTGATGTCGTATTGAATCACAATGCCGCGGGTGTTCTGCGGCACCTGCGGGAAAGCTTCGTTACTGCGGTCGATAATCCGGAAACCATCGGTTGTGTTGGAGGCGAGCTGGTATTCCACAAAATCGCCGTCGATGTAGCCGGCGTTGGCGCTCACGGTCCAGTTGCCGAGCAGCGCGGTAAGTTCAAATTCGAAGCCGTCGACAACCGCTTTGCCGGCGTTGCCGGTGAACTGAATAACTTCGGTGTCGGTAGCGCCGACTTCATACAGCGCAACCTGGAGGTTTTCATAGTCGAGTTGGTAAACCGCGGCGTTAAACCGCAGGCGGCTTTCAAAGGCATCGAACTTCACGCCGACTTCGGTGTTGGTGACCAGCTCTGGTTCGAACTGCTTAATATTGGATTCGGTCTGCGTGTTGCGTACGTCCAGACCGCCGGATTTAAAACCGTCGCTGAGGGTGAAGTAGGCGATAAAGCTGTCCAGCCCGATCGATTCGAGCATATCGTCGGTAGCAATAAAGTTGACCGTAAGCGAGGGCGTGATCTCAGAGAACTTGGTATCACCGGTAAGCGGTGCCTGCCGCACTAACGGCACCTGTGGTGCGGTGTACGCAAAGTACTGTTCCCGCGGGACCGGGCTGTAAATGCCGTCCTGATAGTGGGTCACGGTCCGGGTGATGGCAGGGTCGCTGCCGATCTGGGCGTTCAGGCGTGCGGCGTACTCATCGAAGTCGGCGATAATCTGGGTGTGCGTGCTTTTACGGTTTTCTTCTGTGTAGCGAATTCCCAGCGTGAGCTGCAACCACTCGACAAATTCCCAGGTTCCCTGGGCAAAGATCGCGCGGGTCTCATTTTCATACTCTGCTAGCGAAGCGGTATTCGCCTGTACCGGCAGCACCTCCTGCGCGTTGGCCGTGGGTGGCAGGTCAGCGGGCAGGCCGGCGGCGTTCGGACCCACGGCAACCAAGCCGTTATCACCGACATCGGTGCCGTCGAGCACGTCATTGAGTTCCTCAAAAGAGTAGAACACGCCGAAGGTGTAATTGAGGCGGTCGTCGAAGGCCATGCCATTGAATTTAAATTCTTGGGAAAACCGAAAGCGTTCCTGCTCCGGGTGCTTCTCGCCGCCGCCCTGGAATACATTGATGCCAGCGCCCGGTCCGACTGAGACACTTTCAATCGCGGTACCGTCGGAGTCGCCGCTGATATTGATATTGTCCTGCATGGAATAACTGCTAATGCTTTCCACATCCAGACCGCCGAGTTCGAAGCTCAGCGTGCCGGCCAGCATTTTGTTGTCGATGGCATACTTGGCATGGTGATCGTTCTGGGTGACCGCAAAGTCCTTGGCTTTGGCGTTGCTGATATCACAGGCGGCTTCCAGGTTTTGACCGGCGTCGCCACGGTAAAATCCCTGAGTGAGTATCGCGTCGTTGCTTTGAAACAGGCAGTTATAGGGCGAGCCGCGCTCGTCGATGCGGCTCATCAGCGCAAACACATCGAGTTCGACTGTGTCGGAGATGTACCAGATGGTCCGTCCGCTGACAGCCATGCGGTCTTCATCAAACAGCGCATTACCCGCCGTATCGTTGTCGATAAAGCCATCCGAACGTTTCACGTTGGCCGCCCAGCGCAGGCCGAGTTTGTCTTCAATTAACGGAATATTGCCGTCGATGCGCGTTCCTTTAACGCCGTGGCTGCCCAAGGCGAATTTGCCGGCGAACTCAAACGCTTCGGTATTGGGTTTTTTTGAGTCGACCAGGATCGCGCCGCCGATATTGTTTTTACCGAACAGCGTGCCCTGCGGTCCGCGCAACACCTGAATATTGGCAACATCGACCGCGTCCAGTAGCTGTGCATCAGAGCGCGGGATATAGACACCGTTCAGATACATGCCGACACCGGGGTCGAGCACCGGGTTGCCGGAGCGTTGGCCGATACCGCGGATAAATACCGCCGGCGCTTTATAGTTGGTTTGTGAAAACTGCAGGCTCGGTGTCAGCGCTTCCACGTCCTGAATCGAGTTAATACCCATTTCATCGAGATAGTCACCGCCGAGGGCGGAAACAGAGATGGGGGTTTCCTGCAGATTTTCAGCGCGGCGCCGGGCGGTCACGACAACCTCTTCAAGCACCGCAGATTTTGCGAGTGCCGGCACCGGTATAGTCGCGCTACCTGCGATTGTTAACGCGGCCGCTGCCCATAGTCGCGGTTGTAGATATGTGTTGAAGGGGTACCGGCCATTCACATACATGATTTGTTCCCGTATGAATTCGGTTAAAGGTTAGATAATTTCTTCGGGCAGCTGCGCGCCGCAGTGCCGGCAGTAGTCGGCGTCGGTTTCGTGACCGCTGCGCTCGCAGTTTCCGCAGCGGCGCGATGACTTCATACGTTGATGTTCGTTCATCATCTCGGCGCTGATAATGCCGGTAGGAATCGCGATAATCGCGTAACTGGTAATCATGGCCAAAGCTGCCACGGCCTGTCCGAGGCTCGTCTGCGGGGTAATGTCGCCGTAGCCGACGGTGGAGATGGTCACAATCGCCCAGTAAATGCTGCGCGGCAGGCTGCTAAAGCCGTGGACGGGGCCTTCAACGATATACATCAGTGAGCCAAAGATCACGATGATCGACGCCACACCGAACATAAATACAATGATTTTGCGCCGCGACGCGTATAGCGAGCGGCTCAGTAAGTTGGCTTCGTTGATAAAGCGGAATAGCCGCAAAATCCGGAAGATACGCAGCACCCGCAGAATACGGATAACGACAAGATTGTTGGCGTTCGGGAGAATCAGGCCGAGGTAGGTCGGCAGAATACTGAGCAGGTCAACAATGCCGTAAAAACTGAAAATATAGGCGCGCGGATTCGGTGAGCACCAGATGCGGGTCAGGAACTCCAGCGTAAAAAGCGCCGTAAAAAACCATTCTGCCGTATACAGGGCGCCGGGGAAGCGATCGTGAATCGATTCCACCGAGTCCAGCGCGATAATGCCGACACTGGCCAGTATCACGATGATCAGGCCGATATCGAACCAGCGCCCGGCGGGCGTCTCGGTCCCGAAAATGACGTCGTAGACGCTTTTCTTCAGACTTCTCGGCGCTTCATTTTCAGCCATTCATCAGGTCCCGGTTACCGTGTCTACGATCGCGGCACACAGGGCCGACAGCTCAGAATCGTTCATGATATAGGGTGGCATGCTATAGACCAATTTTCCGAAGGGCCGGACCCAGACGCCGCGCTCGACAAATTGCGGTTGGATCTCCGCCATGTTCACGGGCTCATGTAATTCGATCACGCCAATGGCGCCCATAACGCGCACATCGGCGACCTGCGGCAGTTGGGCTGCCGGGGCCAGTCCGGCGCGCAAGCCGCGCTCGAGTCGCCCGATGTTGCTGCGCCAGTCCGAATTCAACAGCAGCTCTAGGCTCGCATTGGCAATAGCGCAGGCCAGCGGGTTAGCCATAAAGGTCGGGCCGTGCATCAGCGCGCCGGCTTCGCCGCCGCAAATAACTTCAGCAACCGGCTTGCTGGTGATGGTGGCGGCCAGCGACAGATAACCGCCGGTCAGGGCTTTACCCACGCAGAGGATATCCGGTGTCACCGCGGCGATATTGGCGGCGAATAAGTCACCACAGCGACCAAAGGCGGTAGCGATTTCGTCGAAGATCAGCAGCACGCCGTGGCTGTCACATAGCGCGCGTAAATGGCTTAGATAAGCAGCGCTGTAAAACCACATACCACCGGCGCCCTGAATCAGGGGTTCAACAATGACTGCCGCGAGTTCGTGCTGATGTGTTTCAAACAGGCTGTCTAGCGCTGCCAGTTCGCCGGCGGTTGCTGCTTCGCCGAAGCGGGCGGCAGGTCTGTCGGCAAAAATCTGCGGGGCCAGCACCTGTTTGAACAAATGATGCATGCCGGTCACCGGGTCGCACACCGACATCGCCGCAAAGGTGTCGCCGTGATAGCCGCCGCGCAAAGCCATCAGTTTGCTACGGCCGGGCTGTCCGTTGTTAGCCTGAAACTGCAGCGCCATTTTGATGGCCACCTCGACCGCGACCGAGCCGCTGTCGCTGAGAAAAACCTTATCCATCTGTCCGGGTGCGATCGCCAGCAGAGTTTCACATAGTTGTACCGCGGGCTCGTGCGTCAGGCCGCCGAACATGACATGCGACATCTTTCCCAGTTGCGCCTGCGCGGCAGCATTTAGTAGCGGGTGATTATAGCCGTGGATCGCGGCCCACCAGGACGACATGCCGTCGATCAACCGGCGCCCGTCGCTGAGATTCAGGTACACACCGTCGGCTGAGTCAACGCTGAATAAAGGTGCTGCTTCAGTGACTGAGGCGTAGGGGTGCCATACCGCGGCGCGGTCGCGGGAGATTAATGAAGCTGGGGGGGTGGTACCGGTCATTATTGGCCGAAATGCTGCGTAATCGCGCATTGTACCGCTTCTCCCGCCGGGATGCCGGTGGTCATGTGACGGTAACTTGCAGCGGTCGCCAACTGCCATTGCAACGGCTAATATGTGCCGCTTTCCTGCACCGCTAAGGATTTTCACATGCTGTATTTGACGCTGTTTTGGGCGTTTACCGTTTATTTGGTTTACCGGCCGTGGCGCGGCTGGCCGGAGCTGATGGGCACCGTCAGTTTCATTATTGCGATGCCGGTCGGTGAATATGCGCTACATATCATCGCGATTGAGGCGGCCATCACGCTATTGGTGGTGTGGAACGGTGATCTGGCCGGCGGCCGTGATGCCTTTGCTTTGTTGATCGCCTATGCGTCCTGGGCGGCGCTTGCCTGGCACTGGGTCGGCAGTCATAAAGCCGGTCCGGTGATGGACGCTGCGATCCGTCAGGCTTTGGGCGATGACTATATCAACGATATCGACCCGGCCCGTGCCGCGCTGATCGATGACGAAGTGGATTACAAAACCCTGCTCAAGCCGTTCTCATTTAAAGATCCGGCGGTGCGTAAGATCACCAATATCGAGTATGGCAATGAGGGTGGTACGCGGTTATTGCTGGATGTCTACCACCATGTGGATGTGCCCGAAAATGCACCGGTATTGTTTCAGATTCATGGCGGTGCCTGGCTGCAAAACCTCGGTGATAAGCGCCAGCAGGCGTTGCCGCTGATGTACCAGTTCGCCAAACACGGCTGGGTCTGTATTACTGTTGACTACCGATTAAGCCCCGCGGCGACGATGCCGGACCATATTATCGACTGTAAGCGCGCACTGGTCTGGGCCAAGCAGAATGTCGCCAAGTATGGCGGCGATCCGGACTTTATCGTCGCAACGGGTGGCTCCGCCGGCGGGCATCTTTCGGCGTTGCTGGCATTCACCGCTAACGACAGTACATTGCAGCCCGGCTTTGAAGACGCCGATACCTCGGTGCAGGGCGTGGTCCCCATCTACGGCGTGCATGACTTCACTAATAGTCGTAATCAGCGTGCGTTCAACGGTCTGGCAGATTTGGTGGCCGACAAGGTCCTGAAGGTGGCGATGGTTAATGACCCGGAGCTGTGGCAGCAGATGTCGCCGATCTTCCGGGTCCACGACAAAGTACCGCCGACCTTATTGATACACGGCGACGCGGACAGTCTGGCGCCGCCGGAAGAGTCGCGGGCGCTGTGGGATGAGTTTTCGGAGCATCCGGAGATAGAGGCGGGTTACGCCGAAATTCCCGGCGCGCAGCATGCCTTTGAGCTCGGCAAGACCTTGCGCACACATTATATGGTAAACGGTGTTGAACGCTTCGCGAGCGCACTGCACGGGCGCTACCTCGCCGCAAAATAGCGACTGCCAGCGCTGCTACTTAGTTCAGTAGCAGCATCAGCTTGGGCAGCACATTGTCGAGGATCAGCGGCTGTGCTTCCGCGGTGGGGTGAATCCGGTCGTCCTGCATGAGTTCGGGTTTTGTCGCAACGCCGGCCAGCAGGAAGTCGACCACCGGAATGTCGAAAGTTTTCGCGGTTTCCCGGAAGGTGTCGTGGAATAAGACGGTGTAACGACGGCCGTAGTTGGGCGGGATTTGCATACCGAGTAGTAAAACCCGCGCATCATGGCGCTGGCTGAGTGAGATCATTTGGCCGAGGTTGCCGCGAATCGAGTCTATCGGCTGGCCACGCAGGCCGTCGTTGCCGCCGAGTTCCAGAATCACCACGGCAGGCTTGTGAGCTTTGAGCAAGGTGGGCAGGCGCTCGAGGCCACCGCTGGTGGTATCGCCGCTGATGCTGGCGTTGACAACCTGCCAGCCGGGGCGAGAGTTTTGCAATTGTTTGTCGAGCAGGCTGACCCAGCCGCTGGCGGGGTCGAGGCCGTAGCCGGCGCTGATACTGTCACCCACGACCAGAATTTTCTGCTCGGCTGCGGTGAGCCCCGCGCCGGGCGCGCATAGCAGCAGCAATAAAAATGATCGGTAGAGCAGGCTACGACGTAACACACTATGGAGCATCATAATCAACAAACTCTTGGCGGATCACGCCGTGACAACAGGGTACTAAAGTGAAAACAGCCGAAACATTGCTCAGCGTCGAAAATCTGTGTCGTCGGGTTTCGACCGCCGAAGGCGAGCTTCATATCCTGAGAGACATGAGTTTCGAAATCAAGCGCGGCGAAACCGTGGCGATTATCGGGCCCTCGGGGTCCGGTAAGTCGACTCTGTTGGGCATATTAGCCGGGCTTGACGACAGCACCTCCGGCGCGGTCTGGCTGCACGGCACCAATATTTGCACCTTAAGCGAAGACCAGCGTGCGGCGTTGCGGGCGCAGCATGTCGGTTTTGTATTTCAGTCGTTCCAGCTATTGCCCGGTTTAACCGCACTGGAAAACGTGATGTTGCCGATTGAACTCAGCGGCGGCCGCGACGCCCGCGACAGCGCCCGCCAATATCTGGAGCGGGTCGGGCTCGGCGCCCGTATCGGGCACTACCCGCGCCAGCTGTCCGGTGGTGAGCAGCAGCGGGTGGCATTGGCCCGTGCCTTCGCCTGTCGTCCCGATGTGTTGTTTGCCGATGAGCCCACCGGCAACCTCGATGCCGAGACCGGCGCCCGCATCAACGATCTGATGTTCGCGATGAATGACGAGTCCGATGTGACACTGGTGTTGGTGACCCACGAGCCGAAACTGGCGGCGCGCTGCCAGCGTTCAATCAGTATTCAGGCCGGCCGGATTGTTGCCGATAGCGGCGCAGCGGAGCCCGCTGCATCGTGATTGCATTGCGCTGGTTAATGCGCGAGTGGCGCGGCGGCGAGCTGGGGCTGCTGACCTTGTCACTGGTGATCGCGGTGGCGATCGTCAGCGGCATCTCGGGTTTTACCGAGAGACTGAATCGCGGCATCGTCGCCGAGAGTCACCGCTTTCTCGCCGCTGACCGGGTGCTGTCCGCCAATAAGGAGTACAGCTTTGCCTGGCAACAGCAGGCACAGCAATACGGATTGAACAGCGCGCGTTTAACCGAATTTCAGTCGATGGTGTTTGTCGGTGACGCCATGGAACTGGTGGCGGTGAAGGCCGTGACCCCGGGTTACCCGCTCAAAGGCGCGTTGCGGATCAGTGATGAACCCTATGCCGAGCCCTACACCACAGCGGATATTCCGGCGCCGGGTGAAGTGTGGCTGGCGCCGAGATTATTTGCGCTGTTGGGCATTGAACCCGGCGGCAGTCTAAGTCTTGGCGATCAGGACTTTATTGCCCGCCGTGCGCTGGTTGAAGAACCTGATGGCGGCAGCGGATTTTATGGTGCCGGTCCGCGGGTGCTGATGAACGCCGGTGATATCGCAGCGGCGAATGTGGTGCAACCCGGCAGTCTTGTGCGTTACCGCTATCTGTTCTCGGGTGAGGAGGGCGCGCTCGACCGGATGCAAACCTGGTTGGCGCCGCGTATCGACGATCGCGCCAAGTGGATGACGCTGGATGAAAACCAGCCGACTATGTCCAACACCATGCAACGCGCGGAACGCTTTCTATTATTGGCGGCGAGCTTCGGTGTGACGTTAGCGGGCATCGCCGTGGCGCTGGCGGCGCGGCGTTATAGCGAACGGCATTTCGATACGGTTGCGGTGATGAAGGCGCTGGGCGCGGACAACGCCAAAGTCATGCGGCTTTATATCGGCAATCTGGTGTTGCTTACCGTGGTGGCGCTGTTGATCGGCCTGCTGCTGGGCTGGGCATTGCAGTCGGGGTTGATGTTCGCATTGCGCGATTTAATCGGCTTTGATCCGCCGTCGCCGGGCTGGCGGCCGGTGGTGGTCGGTGCCGTCACCGGCGCGGTCTGTCTGGCGGCCTTTGCGCTGCCGCCGGTGATGTCGCTGAACGGTATTCCGCCGTTGCGGGTATTGCGGCGTGAGGTCGGCGAAACACCTGCCGCCGGCAGCAGCGCGGTCTACGGATTGATCGGCATCGGCCTGCTGATGTGGTGGTACGCGCAGTCCTGGGTGCTGGCATTGGCCGTATTGGCGGGTATGGTCATGATGATGGCGGTAACCTCGCTGCTGGTCTCGCAGTTGCTGCGCGGCGGCCGCCGTGCCGGTATGCAGGCCGGCAGTGCCCGCGGACTGGCATTTGCCGCGCTGGAGCGGCGCCGCCACAGCAACGCCTTTCAGGTGGTGAGTTTCGGGCTGGCGATGATGGTGATGCTCAGTCTGTTGGCGCTGCGTACCTCGTTGCTGGATGAGTGGCAGCTGCAAATGCCGGCGGACACACCGAACCATTTTCTGATGAATGTGCGCGAATCGCAGATTCCCGAAGTCGAGCAATTTCTGGCGGAGCATGACACCGAATCCGCAGGGTTTTTTCCGATGGTGCGTGCGCGGTTGACACATATCGACGGTATCGCGGCGGCGGATCTGCCGGATGTATCGCAGGACGAGCGTCTGCTGACGCGGGAACAGAATCTGAGCTGGGCCCATGACCTGCCTGATGACAACGAGGTGATCGATGGTCAATGGTGGCAGTCGGGCGAGGTTGCCGACGGCGAAATGGCGCAAGTCTCGCTGGAGAAAGATTTTGCGGAGCGCCTGAATCTGAAAGTCGGTTCGGTGATGCGGTTTGATGTCGCCAGCCTGCCGCTGACGGCAAAAGTGACCAGCATCCGCACCCTCGACTGGGGCTCCTTCCGGCCGAACTTTTTCTTTCTGTTGCAGCCGGGTGCGCTGGCGCCGTTCCCGAAAGTCTTTATTTCCAGCTTCTATCTGCCGAAAGAGCAAAAGCCTGCGCTCAATGATTTTGTGCGGCGCTTCCGCACTGTGACACTGGTGGAGATCGATTTAATGATCGCGCAGGCGCAGACCATTATTGCCCAGGTCAGCGCGGCGGTTGAGTTGGTGTTGGTATTAGTGGTGCTGTGCGCGCTGCTGGTCACCGTCGCCAATGTGCGCGCCAGTCTCGATACGCGGCTGCAGGAAAATGCGATATTGCGCACCCTCGGTGGTTCAAGGCAGCTGATTACCCGTTCGCTGTTAATTGAATTCGCGCTGCTCGGCTTGCTGGCCGGCTTGCTGGCCGCGGCGGGTGCCGAGTTATCGGTCTATGTGATTCAGACGGAGGTGCTCGATCTGGAGCCGTCTTTTCACTTTTGGTTGTGGCCGCTGGGGCCGTTGGCGGGGGCGCTGATTATCGCCGCAGCAGGCTATCAGGCCTGCCGCGTGGTCGTGAACAGTCCGCCATTGGCGGTGCTGCGGGGATTATAAAACCGGTTCCGGAAGTTCGGTGCCGGAACCTGCGACCAGACCTCTGAGCATAAACTTCAGTGCCTGCTCGGCCTGTTCGTCCAGTTGCCGGTGATAACCGAAGCTGTCGGCATGGTCGAGCATCAGTGTGGCGATACCGTGGACCGCCGCCCACGCGGTATGGGCCGCCAGCTTGGTATCGCCGATAGAAAAATTACCGCGGCGACCGGCGAGTTCAATCAGGTTTTCAATGCGATGAAAGGCTTCGCGTCCGGCGTTGAACAGTTCCGGATACTGGTTGCGCGGTTGCAGGTCCGGGCCGAACATCAGCCGGAATACTTCGGTATGGTCCCGGGCGAAGCGCAGATAAGTCATACCGAATTCATACATCGCAGTCAGCGGCTCGCACGCGGGATCGAGCGGTCCGAGCGCTTCGAACAGCTCGGTAAAGCCGTCGGTGGCCAGCGCCGCCAGCAGCGCATTCTTGTCGGTGAAGTGGCGGTAGGGGGCGGTTTGCGATACGCCGGTGCTGCGTGCCAGCGCGCGCAGGCTCAGCGCGTGAATACCCTCGGTTTGCAGTTGCTTGCGGGCTGATTCCAGCAATGCAGCGCGCAGATTACCGTGGTGGTATGAGTCACCATCCTTCGTCATCTTATTGATTCCTATGCAAAAATTGACGCGATTATAGCAATGTTTACGGTGTAATGTTGACATTCTAAAGTGATCCGGCCGTCGCCGCGAGGTTTTCCTGCAAGCGCTTTTGCCTCGCGCCGTGGGCGCTGCGATAATGCGCGCCCTTCGCTCTGCCGCCACGACCTGTGTATGTCTGAAACACCCCTCAAAAAGATCAAGACCGGCGCTTTTTCGCGCCGCCTGGAACTCGCCAAAACCGGCGTCCTGTTCGGCGCGCGGGGCCTGTTCGACTCGGCGATGAACGCCGCCGGACTCGATCAGGACGCGAGCGGCTCACGCCGCAAGAATATGGAGTATCTGGTTCATGAGTTGGGCAGGCTTAAAGGCAGTGTGGTCAAAGTCGGTCAGCTGATGGCCACCTACGGCGAATATATTCTGCCGCCGGAAGTGTCCGAGGTATTGCACCAGCTCGAAGACGATACGCCGCCGTTGGTGTGGTCTGAAATTGAAAAACAACTGCGCCGCGAATTGGGTCCTGAGCGTCTCGCCGAACTCGATATCAACACCACGCCGGTCGCGGCGGCGTCGCTGGGCCAGGTGCACCGCGCACGCTGCCTGAAAACCGGCGCCGATATCGCCCTGAAAATTCAGTACCCCGGTGTTGCCGAAACCATCGACGCGGATTTCGATGCGGTGATTCGTCTGCTGCAGCTGGCGCGCTTGCTCGAGTCATCGCGGGCGGTGGATGAGTGGCTGCGGGATGTGCGGGAGCTGTTGTACAGGGAGATTGATTACGTCCACGAGCACGATCAGCTCGTCTACGCCGCCAGGCAGCTACGCGACGATAAAGCCTATGTCGTACCCGCGGTATTTGAGCGCTATTGCACGCCGCGGATATTGGCGATGAGCTGGGCCGAAGGCGTTTCGGTAAACCAACTGGATATGGAGGCGCTGTCGCAGTCGCGCCGCAATGCACTTAGCAGTGCGCTGCTACGTCTTTTTCTGATCGAGTTTTACGACTGGCGCCGGATGCAGACCGACCCGAACTTCGGCAACTACCTGATTCAGCTCGACCCTGAGGGTGTAAACGACAAACTCGTATTGCTCGACTTCGGCGCGATGCGTGATATTCCCGAGGACTTTACCGCGCAGTTCGGGGCGATGGTCGATGCCGCATGGCACAACGATAGGGAAGCATTTATTAAAGCGTCAATCGAGCTGCAGTTTATGCGCGCGGAGTATCCGCAGAATGTGCTGGATGATTTTGCCGATGTCGGCATGGATATTATCGAGCCATTGAAGCCGGATTTCTCCAATGTGATACCCGGGGCGCTCAACGCCGATGGCGATTATCACTGGCGCGATAGCGAACTGCCCAAGCGTATTGCCAAGCGCGCGGTAAAAGCATCGCTCAGCAAACACTTCGCGGTGCCGCCGAAAGAATTTATGTTTGTGATCCGCAAACTGATGGGCGTGTACGCGATGATTTCAGCGCTGAACGGGCAGTTCAACGGCGCGCCCCTGTTACGGCCCTATATCAAATAACGCGGCCACATATTAAGTAACTGCTACGTGTCGTTTCGGAAACAGCAGCAGTAACAGCACAACGCCGGTCACCGCGACAACGGCGGGGGCCAGCGCAAACACCGGCAGTACCGATGCGCCGCGCTCATAATCGCTGAGTTTTAACAGATAGGCGGCGAGCAGCGGCCCCAGTCCGAGACCGAGTTTTTCAAAGGCTGTCCAGGCGCCGGTATAGAGGCCGGCAATATCGTCCCCGGCTGCGTTTCGCGCGGCGATCAGGTCCGCCAGCATGGTAAAGGGAATAAGCTGCAAACCGCTGAAGCCGATGCCGACCAATGCACACCAGAATATCAGTGCCGACCAGTCCGGCTGTGTCAGATAGATGCCGAACAGGCTGATTGCATACACGACAAAACAAAGCAGTAAGGCGTTGGGCCGGCCCAGCCATAGCGCAATCTTGTACCACACCGGCGTGGCGATAATCGCGATCACCAGTACAACGCCCAGCAGCATGCCGACGTCGCCCTCGCTTCTGTGCATATCACGAACAACATAGTAGGGCACGCTTGCCGTCATCAGTCCGATCGCGGTCAGTGCCAGCAGATACACCAGTGCCAGCCGGATATACGCCGGGTCTTTCAATAACTGCGTCAGCGGCGCTGACCTGGCAACCGGTGTCGCGTCGGGTTCACGTACGCTGAACACCGGAAAAAACATTGAGATCAGGCACACACCGGCGAGCACCATAGCCATCAGCGAATAACCGCGCGCGCCGCCGCCGAAGGCTTCCACTAACAGCGGCGCGCCGGCGGAACCGACCAGAATACCGGTCATGCCCCAGCCCATGCGCTGGGCCATCAGCCTTGAGCGCTCGGTATAGTTAGCGGCGAGCTCTGCCGGCAGCGCTATATAGGGCACGGCATACATCGAGTAGGCGGTCGCGCAGGCGAGGTAGGCGGTGATGGCCAGCAGGAAAGTGGTGATTGCAGTACTCAGTACCGGCAGTGAAAACAGCGCGATAAAACAGGCGCAAAACAACAGCCCGCCGCCGAGTAAAAACGGCCGCCGCCGGCCAAAAGCGGTGCGCGTGCGGTCAGACCAGCGGCCGATGGCCGGGTCGGTGAACAGGGCCCAGAACTTTGGTGCCGCCGCTGCAATACCGGCGAGCTCCAGTGGCAGCTTTAATTGTTCGGTGAGGTAGTACAGCAGAATGACGCTGGGTACCGCGGAGAACAGGCCGAGGCCGATAGCACCGATACCGAATCCGAAATGACGCGCCGCGCTGAGATTGTCCGGCGCCGGGGCCGATGAGTGAGCCATGGTGTCGATGCCGGAGCTTAGCTATGCCGCTACCGGCAGGTGATCGCTGTCGTCGCTGCAACCCTGTTGCCAGCGAATAGTTCTGCCGGTGGTGATATAAAAAAGCGAAATCAGCGGACTCGCCAGATTGAATATACAAAACGGCAGATAGGCGAGGGTGCCCACACCCAGCGCACCGGCCATAAAGGCACCGCAGGTATTCCAAGGCACCAGTGGCGAGGTGACGGTGCCGAAATCTTCGATGGTACGGGATAACGTTTCCGGTGCGAGGCCGCGATCCTCAATTTCACCGGCATACATACGCGCTGAAATTACCAGTGACAGGTATTGGTCTGCGGCGAGAGTGTTGGCGGCGAGGCTGGTCGCACCAACACCATAGAGAATCGCGCCCTTGCGTTTAAACAGTCGCAGTATCGCGACCAGTATGCGTGGCAGGCATCCGGAGCGTTCGATCATGCCGCTGAAAAACATGGCGGAGATAATCAGCCACAGTGTGTTGAGCATGCTTTGCATACCGCCGCGGGAGAGTAGGTCGTCCGCCATGGCGTTGCCGGTTTCGATTTCGAAGCCGGTCGCAGCGGTTATCCAGTAGGCCGCTATCTGTTCGGTAAGCGTCGTGTCACCCCCATCCTGAAATAGTATGCCGAAGCCGGCACCGAGCAGAATGGACAGGGTGATGGCGAGTAGCGGTGGCATGCCGCTCATCGCCAAGGCGAAAATGATCAGCAGCGGCAATAACAGGACCCAGCTCAGATTGAAGGATTCCGATAGCGTGGCGATGAGTATCGCCAGGCCCTCGGCGTCTGCGACATCGCCGGCACCGATGCTGGCGATGCCGAAAAATAGCGCGGCAATCAGAAACGCCGGCACAGTGGTCCACAGCAAATAACGCACATGGGTAAACAGATTGGTGCCGGCCAGACCCGCCGCGAGGTTGGTGGTGTCGGATAGCGGCGACAGTTTGTCGCCGAAATAAACGCCGGAAATAATCGCGCCTGCGGTCATTGGCAACGACAGGCCCGAGGCGGCGGCGACGCCGATTAATGCCACGCCGACCGTACCCGCGGTGGTCCAGGAACTGCCGACAACCAGTGCGACCACGGCGCAGATGCAGAGCGTGGCGAGGTAAAAAATGCCGGGGCTGAGTATCTGGCTACCGAACATGATCAGCGTCGGAATAATGCCGGCGGCCAT
>JBFJYC010000047.1:0-14971 GCA_041622815.1 Spongiibacteraceae bacterium
CCTCACGGTTGCGCTCCAGCAAATGAAAAGCCATCCGCTGGGCAGTCTTTTGGCCGACGCCGGGTAAGCACCTGAGGCTTTCGACCAGGTCATCGATCATGGGGCTGAAATTCACGCTGCGAACCGCCCTTAAAGTTTAAAACCCGGTGGCATTTGCATACCCTGAAACAGGCCGCCAAGATTATCGCGGTTGCTCGCTTCTACTTTCTTAACAGCGTCATTGACTGCAGCGGCCAGCAGGTCCTGCAATACGGTAACCGGCTCCGCCAGCAGATCGGGTTCGATGATGACGCTACGGACATCGTGGCGCCCGTTCATTACCACTTTCACCATGCCGGCACCGGACTCACCGGTAACTTCGGCCTTGGCCAACTCCGCCTGCGCTTTTTGCATTTTTTCCTGCAAAGCACCGGCTTGTTTCATAATGTCGCCCAGATCGGGAGTCATGTTTTATCCTCAGAAGGGTCGATAAGGCGAATCGAGGCCTCGTCGATAGTTGCATCGAATTCTTCAATTAAGCGGCTCACCACATTGTCCGCATACAGCTGTTCACGCGCGGCCGCTAACCTGCCCGCCTTGATCTGCGCACGCCACATAGCCGGCGTTTGTCCACTCACCGCGCCGACCGTTACCTCGACTTTGATGGCATGACCGAAGCGGCGTTGCAGATGCTCTTCCAGACGCGGCAACTGATCGCGATCAAACAAACCACTATGACCTTCATCCAGTTGCAGTTTTAAACAACCGCCGGACAGTTCCAGCAATTCCGCATGGGAGAACACGCTGGCGAGCACTCCCGGCAATTCAAGGTCGGAGAAATTTTCCCGCCAATAGGCTTCGCCGAGGCCGCTTTCAGCAACGGACGATTTGCCTGCTTCCGAAGGCGCGGACGATCCGGCGGTTTCTGCTTTGGTAATACTTGCCGCAGCGACCGCCGGCCCGGCAGCTGGCGCTTTTAATTCAGTACCCGTATCGGTTCGCGGCTGCTCAGATTGCGGCGGCGTATCACCGCTAGGTGCCGCCGCCTCCGGCTTTTTTACCGGCGGGTCCGTTGCCGGCTGCGGTTGCACCGCACCGGCTGCCGGCGCGACCGGCACACCCGCCGGCCTGAAAGCCAACATTCGCAGCAGGATCATTTCCAGACCCGCGACCGGGTCGGGCGCGTAACCCAGATCCCGCTTACCCGCCAAGCCTATCTGGTAATAAAGCTGCACGTCTTCGGCGGCAACTTGCGGGGCAATCTCTGCGAGTTCGGCAAGTAGCGGATCGCCCTGATCATTGCCATAGGCAGGCGCCGCCTGCAGCAGGGCGAGCTTGTGCAGCACACTGAGCAATTCATCGAGAATAGCGCCGGGGTCGGCACCGAAGGTCTGCGACTGCTGCACGGCCGCCAACAAGGCGGAGACATCTGCGGCGAGCAATGCCCGCAACAAGCCGAGCACCAAGCCCTTGTCGAGGCCGCCCAGCATCTGCTGAATATCGGCTTCACGCAGTTCACCGGTGCCGAAGGCAATCGCCTGGTCGGTCAGACTGAGCGCGTCGCGCATACTGCCCTGCGCGGCGGTCGCCAACAGCCACAGCGCCGGATCATCGAAGGGGACTTTTTCCTCGGCCAGCACTTCCTGCAGATGCGTGACTATGCGCTGTGGCGTGAGATTTTTCAGATTGAACTGCAGGCACCGCGACAGCACGGTCGGTGGTAATTTCTGCGGGTCGGTCGTCGCCAACAGAAACTTGACGTGCTCAGGCGGTTCTTCGAGAGTTTTCAGCAACGCATTAAAACTGTGCTGCGACAGCATATGTACTTCATCGATCAGATAGACCTTGAATCGGCCCCGGGTCGGCATGTACTGGACGTTATCCAGCATTTCACGGGTATCTTCGACCTTGGTACGCGACGCGGCGTCAATCTCGATAACGTCGACAAAACGGCCCTCCGCGATTGCAGTGCAGGGCTCACAGCTACCACAGGGGCTTGAACTGACGCCCTGCTCACAATTCAGGCATTTGGCAAGGATGCGGGCGATTGTGGTCTTACCGACACCGCGGGTACCGGTAAACAGCCACGCCTGATGCAGGCGATTACTGTCTAAGGCATTGATCAGCGCCTTAAGTACGTGCTCTTGTCCGGCCATCTCTCGGAAGTTGGCGGGGCGCCACTTCCGGGCAAGTACCTGATAGCTCATCACACCTCGCGCCGCGGTAGCGACTCTCGGAAAATTCGGGCGATCCTGCCAGCCACACCCCGGCACACGAGTCGAAAGCTACCGTTGCTCCCTTCCGGGCCTGGCGGGGTTTACCATCTATCGTTGCGGGGGAACCGGCAGGATCATTGCACGCCACCGGCAAACCGTTGGCGCGGCGCTATTGTCGGAGAATACCCGCCAGCTATCAAGTCCGGACGGGCATATCTGTTACGGAAGTACGATATAAAGCGAGCCGCGACCCCGTATAACCCGCAATAACAGCCGGTCTTTACTGCGAGCTGCAGCCTGCTCCAGATCTTCGAGCGTGCGCACCCGCATACGGTTGGCGGCCACTATCACGTCACCGGCCTGCAGCGCAGAGCCTGATACCGGCGAATCGTCCTCGATACTGACAACTTTGATTCCGCCTTTTTCCGCATCTTCCTCTAAGGCGGCGCCGCTGAGCAGTTCATGCGGCACGTCGGCGGCCATGCCGGTAACACCTTTCGCGGCACCGATCTTTACATTATAGGATTTGGTGTTGCCGTCACGCAGGATTTTCAGTTTTAAGTTCTCGCCCACCCGGCGTACGCCGACCGCATTACGCAACTGCGAAGTACTGGAAATTGCCTTGCCATTGACTTCAAGCACCACGTCGCCGGCCTCAAGACCGGCCTTCTCTGCCTCCGAACCTTCCTGCACTTCGGCAATCAAGACGCCCCGCTGCTGCTCGTCGATATCGAAAGCCCGCGCCAATTCACGGGTCAGGTCCTGAATAATCACACCCAACTGACCGCGCTTGACCTCGCCGTGCTCTAGGATTTGGTTGATACTGGCCTGCGCCATATTGGTGGGGATTGCGAAGCCGATACCGACATTACCGCCGGACGGTGCAAGTATTGCGGTATTGATACCGACCAACTCCCCGGCCAGATTTACCAAGGCACCGCCGGAGTTGCCCGGGTTGATGGAGGCGTCGGTTTGAATAAAATTCTCATAGCCCTCGATACCCAGACCGCTTCTACCGAGCGCACTGACAACGCCGGTAGTCACTGTTTGACCCAAGCCAAACGGATTGCCGATCGCGATCACAAAATCACCGACATTCACCCGCTCGGAATTGGCGATTTTCAGATCCTTTAATTTATCCGCCTTGATTTTCAACACCGCAATATCCACCTCCGGGTCCGAGCCGATCAGTTCGGCCTTGAAGGTGCGCCCGTCTTCCAGCGCCACCTCGATCTCGTCAGCGTCCTTAATCACGTGATGATTGGTGACGACGGTACCGTTCTTCGCGTTGATAATGACGCCGGAACCGGCGCTCTGGGTCCGTCGCTCACGCTGCTGCGGCATTTGATCCGGCAGGTTGAAAAAACGGCGGAAAAACGGGTCCCGCAATAAGGGGTTCTGCTGTACGCGGCGCGTGGTATGGGTCGATATATTGACGACCGCCGGATTAATCTCTTCCAGCAGCGGCGCCAGACTCGGCAATTCCCGGCCTTTGCTGTCAGCAAGCGGCCATCCCGCCTGAACCGGTGCTGCAAAAACCAACAGGGCGACTACGGCCAGAAAAATCCGCTTGCTGCGCATGCGCATACTCCTCTTCGATCATTGTTGAATATTTGTCGGGACTTTCGAACCCCGCGCTTAGAGCACAAAGTGACCGAAAATATCCCGAAACCGGCGAATTATTTAAAAGAAACCGGAACCGGCGTCCTTGTTGCTCAGCACAATCGCTTTTCCATCTGCGCCTTGAGCTCTTTGGTAATCGGGCCCTTGAGCGCACCCAGCATCACACCCAGCTTCATATTCACATCGACCTGAGTTTCCGACAGGGTCAAGGTGCCGGATACGCCGGCGCGCTTGAATTTTATGGTGCTGTCGTCCTGCCAGTGCGACTCCAGTTTAAAATGCTGGCCCAGTTCGTCGGCGATTTCGCTGACGCGGGTTTTTAACTCGTCGTTATCCAGACTATGCGCATGGCTGACCTTGACGGTACTCATGGCAAATCCCCCGGCTACAAGGTGAGCTTAAATTTGACGTATAAATCAGCTTCCAGCTTCTTGATCCGCGCATCCTCTTCTCTATTGATATTGTCGTCGCCGATCCGGTGCGCACTGACAATTTCGACGTCCACCCATTTTCCAAAGTCCATAGTCAGCCTTACACCGGCATCGGCGAGGCCGCGGTTGTCACCATAGTCAGGATCCGAGGAACCTTCGTCGTCGTACTGGGCTGAGCCATACTCCATAAAGAAGTGCAGCCCGTAGTCGGCGCCGTCAAGCGACCAGGTTTTGGAAACATCTCCACTGAGGAAATAGCCGCTATCGCCGACCAATACCCCGGGCAGGAATCCCGACAAATTACCCGGCCCGCCCAATACCCATTGCTGCTGCTGTGGTAAATGTTTATCGGCAAACTGGCCTTGAAAATCCGCGCGCAGCACAAGCCTGTTGGCCCAGGTCAACTGCACACCGAGCGCCGGTTTCCACATCAGGAATTCAGCAGTGCGACGAAAGGCTGTCGGTGTTTCGCCGCTTGTTTGGGCTCCAAAAGTGCCATCGTCCTTGTCCAGTCCGGCTTTCACCGCGAGCTGTGAATACCACTGGTGCTGCAGATTGCGCCGCGCTTCTGCTGACAAATACCGCAACCCGAGTTCGGCCGTCGTATATTTTTCATCCTGAGCGAAATTGTTAGTTTCAACAAACTGACTCGGATCGCGACTGACTACTGTTGAATCGATATATTCAATTCGCTCAAACAAATTCAAGCGGTAGCCGGCATCACCGGCGAGTACATGCTCTCCGAATATACCGACACGATCGATCTCGGCATCGGAATCAAAGGTAAAAGTATCAGTAGTGACGCAGCCGGCCGGCTGCGGGCCCAGCGGCGGCCCCGGAATACTGCAAGCTGAAGTATTGTCCTGTGTGTAAGTCCCCAGCGGATTCACATATTCGATGTGACTGGCATCGATACCGACCAGGCCCCAGCTGAACACATGGTCCAGCTTGAACTGCATGGCCTCATAGTTGATGCCGTCACGACTCTCGCCGTAATCAGTCAGTGCTTCCTGCACACCAAAGCTGATTTCCGTGCCCTGAGCGAACGCATGACTAATGCCCAGATTGGCGAGGTAGCGGCCGGCGAATCGGTTGCCGTGATTATTCACCTCAAAATCCAGATCGGTACTATCGCCGAGCAGCACATCGTAAAGTGTATCGGTGTTTTCGCTGGCACCGGCGCCCTTCTGTTTCAGCACCAGTGTTTTGCTGCGCAGGTCGGCATCATCGGCGTAAGTGACTTCGTAGTCGGTGCCGGAGCGCCCGGCGTAGACGTCGGCCATAATCCGCGCGCGTTCAAATTCCGGTTTGGTCAGGTCGCGCTCACCTTCCAGACTATGAAAAAAGCGGGTGATACGTTTCGGCCCTTCGACCTTGCTGACCCTGGACTGGATAGCATGGATAAACACCGTGCCTTTTCTGGTCGCGTAAAGCGTTGTGACCAGCAAATTGCCGTTGCGTGAAATCGCGGCGGCGATCAGCTTGACCGCGCCGGAGGGCGTTTTTGCGGTGGCAAATATTCTGTCCAGTTCCGCTTTGCTGAGCCGGTGCGGACCGCTGACCCGCACCGGGTAGCCACCGATCTCGCCGGTATAAGCTTCGGCGCGCGCATGCTTCATCATAAATTCGGCGCTTACGGCCTGAGGAGGGATCGCCGGTGGTAGATCAATCG
Source organism: Spongiibacteraceae bacterium (assembly GCA_041622815.1). Classification (GTDB taxonomy): domain Bacteria; phylum Pseudomonadota; class Gammaproteobacteria; order Pseudomonadales; family Spongiibacteraceae; genus JBFJYC01. The sequence continues at coordinate 5,922 of JBFJYC010000047.1, forward strand.
CCATAATTTTGGTCCCGCTGCTCGCTCATTAAAGGTTTAGTATTCATATTCGTAGACTTCATAGTCTTCCTCGACTCCCGAAGCGTCTTCTGTGTCGCTGCTTTCCGCAGCTTCATCATCGGCACCGCCATCTTCAGCTTCTGCCTCTGCAGCAGGCTCTGCCGCCTCGCCGTAGTCATCAAACTCATCCAGATAATCGTCGCCCGCGGCCGAACCTTCTGCTGAAGCGGGCTCAGTCGCAGCGTCGGGTGCCTTAGTAGTTTCTTCAGGGGCTGCCGGCGCAGGCTCTGTTTTCTGCACCGGTTCTGCTGCTGCAGACTCCGTGCCGGACTCGCCGTATACGTCGTCTACGACCGCCGTTTCAGTGGCGGCATCAAATGCAGTATAGGGATCCTCATCGGCAACATCAGTATTAGCGGGCTCCGTTTCAGAGGCGTATTCAACATCTGCCAGTGGCTCTTCGGGCACATCCTGAACAATCTCCGGTTCAGACGCCGGCTCTGGCGCCGGTTCCGGCTCCGATGCAGGTGACGGCGGGATAAATGTCTGCGGCGTACCCGGCTCAATATTTGAAAAGCGGTCGTCGTTATTCTCTTTCATAGTATGAAAGACGATCGGATCGAGCACATTGAGCTCGACCCTGCGATTGGCCGCACGACCCGCCGGATTGTCAGAGCCATCAGGATTTTGATTGGGCAGTATCGGCCGGGACTCACCAAAACCGCGGTAGGCCAATCGTGCCGGGTCAATCCCCTGATTTACAAAGTAGGTATAAACAGAGCGTACCCGCTGCCAGGACAGCTTCTCGTTGTAGGCATCGCTACCCAGATTGTCGGTGTGGCCATCCACTGTAACCAGCACCTCTGATTGCCCCTGCAAAACCTCCACCGCGCGTTCCAGCACCGGCAACGAGCTGATTGTCAGCTCAGCGCGGTCGAACTCAAAATTGACACCGTTAAGCACCATGGCCTTGCCGGTTTGCAAATGGCAGCCGTTAAAGAACACCGGCGTACCCGCCGGCGTATCCAGACATTCGTCGTTGCCGTCACACACACCGTCCTCATCACCATCGAAGCAAATCTCCAGGTGGTTAATTGTTTCGCGGCCGCCGCAACCGGTGCCCTGAGTGGAGTCACAGGAAGTGTTCAGGGTGCCGGCACTCGGCGCCGCCGTTCCGCCACCCGGCGGAAAGCTTATCGCGGGCACCTGTGACAAGGCCGGCGTCGCGATCCCTGAGCAAATCGCTGCCAACGCGCATCTGCGCAATAAATTCAACATGAGGTTCTCCGAAAACATCCTGATGCCCGTCCGTTTGCAGGCCGCAACGGCCAATGTTGACTGTGTCTTCGCATAGCAATAAACATGCGCAGATGTGTTATTTTTGAAGGCGATAATGTACTGGAAAATACGTGCTGAATCCACTCTAAGTACTCAATTTTGCTATGAATTCAACGTATTACAGAATGAAAAAAGCCGGCCAAATGGCCGGCTTTTTAACTACTTGTGTCAGCTGCGGATCAACAGTCCTTATCTTCCGCATTCATGCCTTCCTTCATATCTTCGCAGGCATCTTCCACCGAGTTCCCGAAATCGGTCGCCGCCTCATCCATTTTTTCACCGGCTTCCTCAAACGGACCTTGGTTGCGATCACAGCCGGCCAATGGCAGTGCCAGCAAAAACGTCGCCAGTACTACGCCGGCAAACCCTGAACTGCGCAGTTCTCTCACATTTTTCATCATACGTCCCTATCGATATTTTTCGTTGTATTGAAAACCGATTGAGCCTGCATCGGTTTTCAGCTCGAACTGCAACCTTGCCTGCATCTCCAATAAGATATCGGGATGCCGTTTGCATCCTGATTTTGGTTCGACATGGCACTGCTGTTCTTGGTTATACGCTAAAGCCGCCACACAAAGTAGCGCTAGTGTGATAAACACAGGCTTAATAACAAATTACTTCAGTTGCCCCTGCCGATACCGAAATAGCGGTTAAAGGCGAAGCGTCGAGTGGCTAAGGATTGCTTATCAGCGATACAAAAACGCACGACATCTCCCGGACGTCGCTGACTTAACGCCGCGCCGTCCAGCGACGCAATGCAGCCCAGTTTCGGATAACCGCCGATCGTCTGGCGATCACTCAGCAGCACAATCGGCTGCCCGTCAGCGGGGATCTGAACTGCGCCGTAAGCGATACCTTCAGAGATTACACCTGTCGTATCGCAGCGAATCGCTGCGCCGTTTAAGCGGTAGCCCATACGATCAACATCTTTGCTGACCACATAGTCGCTATCAAAAAAGGATTGCAATGCAGCCTCAGGAAACTGGTCGTACTGATAAGCCGGTTGCAGGCGCAGACGCAGCGGCGCACCGTAATCAGGTACAAATTGCCGGGGCACCATTTGTATTTGTTCGACGTTATCGGGGACAAAGCCGATGACGTCTCCGGCGCTGAGTGGTTGCCCGTTCTGAGCCAGCCCGCCGAGTCCTTCGCGCTTCACCGTTGCGGTACTGCCGAAATGCGGCGCAACCAAAAAGCCGCCAGGAACTGCCAAATAAGCTTTCACGCCCTGCCGGGCAACACCAAAGCTCAGCACTTCGCCGGCCGCAATGCTGTGGGTTTGCCACGGCGCAATCCGGCGATTGCCAATCTTCGCTCCCATATCCGCACCGGTAAGCGCAAACCGGGTTAACTCAGCGGCCTTGAATTGCGCCTGACCAAGCGTCAACTCGATGGCAGTCGCGCCCGGTGCATTCGCCAGCAATTTGTTCGCCCATAAAAAAGCGTGCTCATCGGCGGGACCGCCCGGCGTCATGCCCTGATGCTGATGCCCGTAGCGCCCGCAATCCTGCAGCAAGGCGAGCATGCCCGGGGCCAACACCTCAAAACTCACGACAAGCTTCCCCCTAGCGCCAGAAACTCTTCCCGCGTCACGTCGCGGAAGCTGAGTTCGTCACCAACCCGCAGGGGCGCTTCGGCATCGCTGCAAAGGGCCAGCATATCGGCGCAACTGCGGCCGATAATATGCCATCCTCCGGGCGTCTCCGCCGGATAGACCGCCGTTTGCCGCTCCGCAATTCCGACACTTCTGGCGGCTACTTTTAGTGATGGCGAAGCCTTACGCGGCACACTCAAGGTTTCATCGAGCTGGCCGAGAAAACAAAACCCGGGCGCAAACCCAATGGCATAGACTCGGTAGCTGCGACCGCTATGCCGGGCAACGACTTCAGCCCGGCTGAGCCCGCAACACTGCATTACCGCAGCCATATCGGGCGCCACTTCCGGCCCGTAGTAAACAGGCACTGCAATGCATCTGCCGGTGCCGGCCACTGCGCCTGTTTCAATAGACTCCAATAGTGCCGGCAACTGTGCGCAGCAGGACTCCACAGACAGGGTCAGAATATCGAGCTGGATCAGAATGCTGGTGTAGGAAGGAATCAGATCGATTACCGCGCCCCCGAATGCTGCCTTGATTACTTCGCTTGCCGCCGCCACCCGCGCTGCAACATCCGGCGCTATCACGTCGCCGAGATAAACAATACAGTTCGTTTCACTCACCGCCTCAACGCGTATCATAATTCCAGGCGCAGCTTGCGCAGCGCCGCCAACGTGGCCGGGTTATCGCCGTGCAGACACAGGGTATCGGCGGCCACTTCAAGCCCGGCACCGGTGAGCGTTGTGACCCGCCCGGCGGAAAGCAACTGTTGCGCCTGCGCCAGTATCATGTCGGGATCGTCATATACCGCGCCGGGCACCGCCCGGCTTTCCAGACTGCCATCCGCCCGATACGCGCGGTCAGCGAATGCCTCAAACAACAAGCTGACGCCGCGCTGCGCTGCCACCGTGCGCAACTGCTGGTTTTGGTTCAAATTAGCGGCCTGTACGATAAGTGGTAGCGATGCATTAAATCCGGCCACCGCATCGAGTAGCGACCCGAACAGCGCCGGATCTTTCATCATGCCGTTATAAAGTGCGCCGTGAGGTTTGACATAGCGCATCGCCGCGCCCTGCTCATCACAGAGCCGATGGAGTAAGCCCAGTTGCCTATGCAGGCTCGCAACAAGCTCGTCCGCGCTCATGCTGAGCTCGCGGCGACCGAAACCTTCCCGGTCGGGGTAGCCCGGATGCGCGGCGATAGCGACGTTGTTGGAAATTGCCAAGCCGATTGTAGTGCGCATTGTTGCCGCATCACCGGCATGTTGCCCGCAGGCGATATTGGCAATATCAATCAAGGGCATCAGCGCAGTGTCTTCGCCAACACCCTCACCCATGTCACAGTTCAATTTCATTATCAAAAACCGGAAACAAATATTTGTGCATGTTAGCCTTTAATCCGATTATCAAGCATACCGGAGTGTCCTATGTTATTCCGCCAATTGTTCGATCATGAAAGCAGCACCTACACTTATCTGATTGCCAGCGGCATGGGCCGTGAGGCGTTATTGATCGATCCTGTGCTCGAACATACCGATGAATACCTGCAGCTGATCAATGAGTTGGATTTATCGCTGGTGCGGGCAATCGACACGCACACCCACGCCGACCACATTACTGCGCTGGGTGAACTGCGCGACGCCACCGGCTGCGTCACTATTATGGGTGAGCACACCCATGCCGACTGCGTTTCGGAACGTGTCAGCGACGGCGATAAAATAAAAGTTGACGGTATTGTGCTGGAGGCGATGTATACACCGGGACATACCGATGAATCATTCAGTTTTTATTTACCAAAGCCCGCCGGAGGTGCTGTTTTTACCGGCGATGTGTTGTTGATCCGCGGCTCCGGCAGAACCGACTTCCAGGGCGGCGACCCGCACTTGTCCTGGCACTCTATCGTTAACCGTCTGTTCAAACTGGACGACAGCACACTGGTCTACCCCGGACATGACTACCGCGGCCGCACCGTATCGAGCATCATCGAGGAGAAAAATCATAACCCGCGGATCGCCGGTAAAACCGAACAGGAATATGTCGACATCATGAACAATCTTAAGCTCGATAATCCGGCGCTGATGGATGTCGCCGTGCCGGCAAATCTGGCCTGCGGAAAAAGCGTATTTAAATGATGTTCGGGCAACTGCCACTGCTAAAACAGCTTAAAGCCGCTGATAGCGGCGAGCGCCGTGATGATGTTATCGCCGGTGTGATCACCGCGATTTTATTGGTGCCGCAGGGCATGGCCTATGCTCTGCTCGCCGGCCTTCCCGCCGAAACCGGTCTCTATGCGGCAATCGTGCCGCCGCTGCTCTATGCATTGCTCGGCACCAGCCGCAGTCTCGCGGTCGGCCCGGTGGCAGTCGCGGCGCTAATGGTCGCCAGCGCACTTGACCAACACGCCGGTACCGATATGAGCGCCCGCACTACCGGCGCGATGATTCTGGCCGCCGAGACCGGCCTGATTCTCTTATTGATGGGCGCACTGCGCGCAGGCACATTGGTCAGTTTTATCAGCCACCCGGTGATTTCTGGTTTCACCACCGGTGCCGCGCTACTCATTATGGTCGGTCAGTTGCGCCATTTGCTCGGTGTCAGCGGTGGTAGCGGGTCCACTGTCGAAAGGCTTATCGCACTGCCCGCCGCTTTCGATAGTAGCAATAGCGTAACCCTTGCCTATGGCGCTGCCGCGCTGATACTACTGCTACTCGGTCGCAGCCCTTTGGTCAGATTATTACAAGCCATCGGTGTCAGCGATCGCAGCGCTGCACTGAGTTCGCGGGCAGTACCCCTGATCGTGATAATTACGCTCACCACTATCGCCGCTATTTTAGCTAGTGACCAACGCCACGCAGTGGCGGTGGTCGGCACCATACCGGCCGGTCTGCCGGTGCTGCAAACCGGCTTCCTGTTCTCCGGTGCGTGGTTTGAATTGGCACCTTCCGCCCTGTTGATTGCTCTTATTGCCTACGTCGAAAGCGTATCGGTGGCCAAGGCATTGGCGGCCCGGCGACGTCAGCGCATCGATTCAAATCAGGAACTGCATGCGCTGGGTGCCGCCAATCTCGCCGCTGCATTTGCCGGCGCGATGCCGGTCGCCGGCGGCTTTGCGCGCTCAATGGTGAATTTCGGGGCCGGGGCGCGCACACAAGTCGCGGCCATCGTCACCGCGGGATTGGTGTTGCTGGTCACGCTTTTCTTTACCGGCTGGTTGTACCACCTACCCGACGCGGTACTCGCAGCGATTATTATCGTGGCAGTGGCACAGCTGATTGACCTGAACGCGATTCAGAGCATCTGGCGTTACAGTCGCGGCGACGGTGTGGCCCTGCTCGCCACAGCCGCCGGCGTATTGTTTGCCGGTGTTGAAGCCGGGCTGGTTCTCGGTGTTGTGCTATCGCTGCTGATCTACCTGTGGCGCACCGGGCGGCCCCACATCGCGGTCGTCGGGCGTGTGCCGGGTACCGAACATTTTCGCAATATTCTGCGCCATCAGGTGGCGCAACTGCCCCATGTGCTGTTTATCCGTCCTGACGAGAATCTGTATTTCGCGAATTGTCCGGCGGTCGAAGAATTTATCCTGAATCGCATCAGCGACGCCGGTGAAATTCACCATCTGGTATTGGTGATGACAGCGGTCAGCCACGTCGACGGCACCGGGCTGGAGCTGCTGGATAGTCTGGAACACGATCTGGCGAGCGCCGGTATTACGCTGCATATGGCCGAGGTGAAAGGCCCGGTCATGGACCGTCTGAAAAAAACGCATTTGGGCAAGGCACTGCTGCCGGCAAGAATCTTTCTCTCAACCGAGCATGCCTGGGAGCAACTCGCATCCGCCGAGGCCCGCCTACGCCAGAAACAGGAACGCTACGACACCTGGATTATCTGAGTTACTGCGTCCCGAAACCTCAGACCTCCAGCAGCTGCGGCAGGCGCATCGACAGCAAGCCGCAGATTAGCAACAGACCTGCAGACGTCCAGAGACAGGCTTCCAAACCCCACAGTTGAAACAGCCCGCCCGACAATAGTGTGCCAAGCAGGCGGCCGCTGGCGTTGGCCATATAGTAAAAGCCGACATCCAGCGATGCGCCATCGGCCCGCGCCAGCTTGACGATCAGGAAGCTGTGCAGTGATGAATTGATCGCAAACAGCGCACCGAACACCAGTAAACCGACGATCAGCGCAGTTGCTGGATCGACGCCGCCGGCCAGTGCGAGCGCTATCAACATCGGCGCCAGCGCCAGCGGTATCGTCCAGGCGACGATGTGGGCGCGCCCGGCGTTGTCACCGGTCAGCCAGGGTGCCAGCGATTGCACGAGACCGTAGCCGATTACCCACATCGCCAGGAAAGCACCGACCGCCCAGTGCGCCCAGTTCAAGCTGACGGTCAGGTAGACCGGCAATGCGACAACAAACCAGACGTCACGGGCGGCAAACAAAAATAATCTTGCGGCGGCGAGCCGGTTCACCGCAGCACTGGATGAAAATATTGCCGAGAACGGCTGCCGGACTTTGGCGCGCCCAAGTTCCCCCTTCAAACCCAGCAGCCCGAACAACCAGACGCCGGCCAGCATCACAAGCAGCACGACAATCGCATCGTGAAAGCCGGTCCCAGACAGTAAAAACCCACCCAGAAAAAAACCCGCACCTTTGAGTGCATTCTTAGACCCGGTTAATACCGCTACCCAGCGATAAAGCCTGCCCGGCTCCCCCGCCGGCACCAGCTGCTTGATCGCGCTCTTCGCGCTCATTTTATTCAGGTCTTTGGCAATGCCCGACAAAGCCTGGGCCAGCATTACCCAGGCAACCGTCAGCCACTCCGGGGCGACCAATAACATCGATAGCGCGACGACTTGCAAGCTCATGCCCAGATGCAGCGTGCGATTCAGACCGAAACGCGCGCCCAACCAACCACCGACCAGATTGGTGACAACACCGAAAAACTCGTAGAACAGAAACAGCAAGGCAATATCGAGCGCGCCGTAGCCCAGATTGTGGAAGTGCAGCACCACCAGCATACGCAGCGCGCCATCGGTCAGGGTAAAGGCCCAGTAATTGCCCGTAATAATCAGGTACTGACGGACATCAGAGGAAAGCGTGGTCAACATGGCCTGGCCTATGTGCAGCGCGTTAAAGGCCGGCGGCTGCCATCATCTTCACAATATCAACACAGCGGTTGGCATAGCCCCATTCATTGTCATACCAGGCATAGAGCTTGATCTGCGTGCCATCGACGACCATGGTTGAGGCGGCATCGACAATCGATGAGCGCGGGTCACCGCAGAAATCACTGGATACCAGCAGCCGCTCCTCGAAGCCGAGAATACCCTTCAACTCGTTCTCTGAGGCGCTTTTCAGCAGCGCATTAACCCGCGCCACGTCCGTGGCTTGCGCCACCTCAAACACACAATCGGTCAACGAGGCATTGGCCAGTGGCACTCTGACCGCATGCCCGTTCAGCTTACCTTCCAGCTCCGGAAACAAGCCGACTATGGCCGCTGCGGAGCCGGTTGTGGTCGGAATCAGATTCATACCGCAGGCACGGGCGCGGCGCAGATCCTTGTGCGGCGCATCGAGAATGCGCTGGGTATTAGTAATACTGTGAATAGTTGTAAAGCTTCCCCTAAGAATGCCCAGCTGCTGCTGAATCACCTTAACAAGCGGCGCCAGGCAATTTGTCGTACAGGATGCAGCGGTAACCAGATGATCGCGTTCCGGGCGATAGCGATCGTCATTCACGCCACAGACAATATTGAGTACATCCGCTTCTTTGACTGGCGCCGTCACCAACACTTTCTTTACGCCCTGCGCGAAGTAGGCCCTCAGCGCCGCGCCGGTCTTGTGCACGCCCGATGCCTCTATAACCAGATCACACCCGGACCAGTCGGTTTCCGCGATCGCCCTGTTGCGGCTACATTCGATCCGCTTACCACCGATAGCCATCGCATCATCGACCGCCGCCGCATCGTGCTGCCAACGCCCCTGCACAGAATCAAAATTCAACAGGTGCGCCAATGTGGTGGCATCACCGCCGGGGTCGTTGATTTGTACAAACTCAATATCCGGCGAATCAAAACCGGCGCGCAGCGTCATCCGCCCCATGCGCCCGAAACCGTTGA
>JBFJYC010000048.1:0-14768 GCA_041622815.1 Spongiibacteraceae bacterium
CCGAAACGGCTGACATCGATCGGGCGCGATAAAATCGTCGATGACATATCCGCCACAACCGGTACTTTTAGCTTCGGCACATCGAAAAACTCGACACCGCCGATGGTTTCATTCGGTGTGTAGTGAAAGTAGGCCGCATCCGGCGACAGACTCCAGTCATCGCGTGCCGGAATTTCGCTGAAATTAGCCGCTTCACTGCTCGCCACCACATTCACTTCGCAATAGCGGGCCGCTTCTTTTATAGCCTTTTTCGACCATTGCCCGGTATTGATGTAATCGGCCGTCGTCTTATCGCCCAAAAGGTTCAGCGGCACCGCGGCAAACTGGGTGCTGGCTCCGCCCTGCAGGAACAACACCGCATAGTCATCGCTGATATTCATCAGCTTGCGCAGATCAGCCTCGGCCTGCCCGGCAATGCCGACAATTTCCGGGGAACGATGGCTCATTTCCATAATGGAAAGGCCGGCGTTCTGCCAGTCCAGCATTTCATCCCGCGCCTGCTCTAATACTGCCTCAGGTAACGCCGCAGGACCGGCGCAAAAATTAAACTTCCGGCTCATGAATCATTCTCGTTGGTTTCGTTGGTATCCGGCTGCCCTGCTTCACCATGTGCATCCGCTGCCGCTTCTGTAACTGCTGTCGCTTCGCTTGTTGCGTCTTCCTCAGCGCCCAGTTTTGCCATGCTGGCGAGGGCCTCAGATTCCGCAATGCGCTGCACACCGACCAGCTGTTCGTTGGTCTTCAGGCGAATCACGCGTACGCCCTGAGTGTTACGCCCCTGCTCGGTAACTTCATCTATACGGGTACGGACCATGGTGCCCTGATCCGAAATCAGCATCATCTCATCGCCACTAAATACCTGTACGGCACCGATGACTTTACCGTTGCGCTCGGTGGTCTGCATACCGATAACACCCTGTGTACCGCGCCCCTTGGTCGGGAATTCTTCTACCGCTGTGCGCTTGCCATAGCCATTCTCGGAAACCGTCAGCACCGAACCGTTTTCAGCCGGAATCAACAGCGCAATCATGTTCGCGCCTTCCGCCATACGGATGCCGCGCACACCGCGGGCGGTCCGGCCCATGGCGCGGACTGTCGACTCGCTGAAACGCACCGCCTTGCCTTCACTGCTGAACAGCATGACATCGCTGTTACCGTCGGTAATCGCCGCACCAACCAGCACATCGCCCTCGTCCAGCTCTACCGCCCGCAGCCCGCTACTGCGCTGCCGCGCGAACTGTGAGGCATTGGTTTTCTTGACCGTGCCGTTGCTGGTCGCCATAAAAATAAAGGTATCGTCGTTGTAACCCGGTACCGGCAGAATCGCGGTGACTCGCTCGTTCTCATCCAACGGCAGCAAATTCACCATCGGCCGGCCGCGGGAGTTGCGGGTCGCCAAAGGAATTTCAAATACGCGCAACCAGAACACCTTGCCGGCATTGGTGAAGCACATAATGGTGTCGTGGGTGTTGGCGATTAACAGGTGCTCGACAAAATCTTCTTCTTTAACCGCGGTTGCAGATTTACCCATGCCACCGCGACGCTGCGCCTGATAGTTATCCAGCGATTGGGTTTTGGCGTAACCACTGTGGGAAATCGTCACCACCCGGGTTTCTTCAGGAATCAGATCAGCAACCGTCAAATCACGGCGCGAACTGGTAATTTCAGTACGACGCTCATCACCGTATTCTTCGGTGACCGCTTCCAGCTCTTCACGGATTACCGACATCAGGCGCGCATGGTCACCCAAAATGTCCAGGTAGTCCGCAATTTCATCCAGTTTGAGCTTGTATTCTTCGAGCAGTTTTTCGTGCTCTAGCCCGGTCAGCTTCTGCAGGCGCAAATCGAGAATAGCCTGAACCTGCGCCGGCGATAGATAGTAAGCGCCGTCGCGGAAGCCGAAGCCCGCATCCAGACCATCCGGACGGCAGGCGGCGTCGCCGGCACGGTCCAGCATCTTCAGTACTTCACCGGGCTCCCAGCCCTGCGCAGTCAGCTTTTCTTTCGCTTCAGCGGTGGTGGCCGAACCACGGATCAATTCGATCACACGATCGATATTGGCAATCGCAACCGCCAGACCTTCCAGTACATGGCCGCGTTCGCGGGCCTTGCGCAGCAGATAAACCGTACGACGCGTGACCACTTCGCGGCGGTGCTTGATGAAAGCATCCAACAGCTGCGCCAGATTCAATAATTTCGGCTGGCCGTCAACCAGGGCGACAATATTGATGCCGAAAACGGTTTCCATCTGGGTCTGGGCGTACAGATTATTCAACACCACATCGCCCATTTCACCGCGGCGCAGTTCGATAACCACCCGCAGGCCATCTTTATCCGACTCGTCACGCAGCTCGGAAATACCTTCTATTTTCTTTTCTTTCACCAGTTCGGCGATCTTTTCGATCATCCGTGCCTTGTTCACCTGATACGGAATTTCGTGAACGATAATGGTTTCGCGGCCGGTTTTTTCGTTGACAATAATTTCGGCTTTGGCGCGCACGTAGATACGTCCGCGACCGGTTTTATAGGCCTGAACGATACCCGCCCGGCCATTGATAATAGCGCCGGTAGGAAAATCAGGGCCCGGCACCAACTCCAACAACTCGTCGATGGTGATGTCCGGATTGTCCATATACGCCAGACAGGCGCTGACCACTTCGCGCAGATTGTGCGGCGGAATATTGGTCGCCATACCGACCGCGATACCCGACGAGCCGTTAACCAGCAGGTTCGGAATCCGGGTTGGCATGACTTCGGGGATCTGTTCGGTACCGTCGTAGTTTGGCACCCAATCCACGGTTTCCTTGTCCAGATCCGCGAGCAGATCGTGCGCGATCTTGCGCATCCGGATCTCGGTATAACGCATCGCCGCCGGCGAGTCGCCGTCGATAGAACCGAAGTTGCCCTGGCCGTCGACCAGCATGTAACGCAGCGAAAAGTCCTGCGCCATGCGGACGATGGTGTCGTAAACCGCTGAATCACCGTGGGGGTGATATTTACCGATAACGTCACCGACCACACGGGCAGACTTCTTGAAGGCCTTATTCCAGTCGTTGCTCAGTTCGTTCATCGCGAACAGCACCCGCCGGTGTACCGGCTTGAGTCCGTCGCGCACATCGGGCAAGGCGCGCCCGACGATGACACTCATCGCATAGTCGAGGTAGGACTGTTTCAGCTCGTCCTCGATATTGACCGGGCTGATTTCCTTTGCCAGATCACTCATAAGCGGTATGTCTCCATTGACAGAACCCTGATAGCCAAACTTAAGTTGCCGGTGCCGCAGCTGACGCCGAATTACGCATCTTCAGAATCTAAAATAGTCCGCCATCGCCGGTTCGGAATTCGCTCCGGCGGCGCGGAAAAATCATTTATTTATTCAGAGACTTGGGGGGCAATCGGCCGTGGTTTTACGGTGTCGGAATATGGGCCGGATTGTAGCATGATCCATCGCCGCGAAGACAGATTTTGGCTCCGAAATCCCGCTGCCTAACGCAACCGGGCAACATGGCGCCAAGCCTGTATAATCGCGCGCTTTGACGGTCTCTGACGACTGTTTTCGCAAGCGATATCGCCGATATGACAAGTGCTTCTCCGGACACCGCCGACCTGATCATTTCCGCCCACCGGATTCTGCCGGTTGCGCCGGAAAATTGCGTATTAAATGATCACGCCATCGTCGTCACCGGACAGCACATCACTGCGATTATCGACAACGCCACGGCGGCGGCCTTGCCCTGCAAAACGCGCATCGATTTACCCCATCATATTGTTACGCCCGGGCTGATCAACGCCCACGGCCATGCCGCCATGGCTTTGTTTCGCGGTATCGCCGACGATCTGCCGCTGCAAAGCTGGCTGGAAGATCATATCTGGCCCGCTGAAGGGCGCTGGCTGAGCGACGATTTTGTCGGCGACGGCACCCGCCTCGCCATCGTCGATATGCTGCGCGGCGGCGCGACCTGCTTCAGCGACATGTATTTTTTCCCTGAGGCGGTGGCGCGGGCGGCGATCGAGCTGGGTATGCGCGCCCACCTGTCGACTCCGATCATTCAGTTTCCGGGCGCCTGGGGCAGCGGCCCGGAGGACTATATTCACAAAGGTCTGGCGCTGCGTGACGAGTATTTGCACAGCGACCTGCTCAGCTTCGGTCTGGGGCCCCACTCCGCCTATACCGTCGACGATGCCACCATGGACCGCATCGCGATGATTGCCGGCGAACTCAATTGCGGCATTCATATCCATATGCACGAGACCGCCGCCGAGGTGGAGGCCAGCCTCGACCAATACGGTATGCGTCCGCTCGCGCGCATCGCCGAGCGCGGCCTGCTCGGCCCCGACACGCAGTGCGCCCACATGGTGTGGCTGGACGACGCCGATATCGAATTATTCGCCCAGAGCGGTGCCAGTGCCGTGCACTGCCCCCGTTCCAACCTGAAACTCGCCAGCGGCTTCAGCCCGGTACAAAAAATGCGCGAAGCCGGCATCAATGTCGGTCTCGGTACCGACGGCGCCGCTAGCAACAACCAGCTCGATATGCTCGGTGAGATGAATATCGCCGCCATTCTCGCCAAGGCCGTCGCGCAAAATCCGGCGGCACTCCCGGATACCGAAGCTTTGTATATGGCGACCATGGGCGGTGCCCGCGCCATCGGTATGGACAACAGTATCGGCAGCCTCGAACCGGGCAAGCTCGCCGACATCATTGCCGTCGATATCAGCAGCGCCGCCATGACGCCGATTTACGAACCCCACTCGCATCTGGTCTACGCCGCCAACGGCAACCGGGTGAGCCACAGCTGGGTCAACGGCCGTATGTTATTGAAGGACTATGCCCTCACCCATGCGGATGAGATCGACATTCTGAACCGCGCCCGTCACTGGGCCGAACGCATCACCGGAGAAGCTTCATGACCGCAGCAGCGGATAAAACACCGTTCACCGAAAACGTGGACCCGGCGGAAATCGCTAAATTCGAAGCACTGGCGGAACGCTGGTGGGATATGGAGGGTGAATTCAGGCCGCTGCACGACATCAACCCGCTGCGGGTCAACTATGTCGATGAGCGCTCGCCGGTCAACGGCCTGGAACTACTCGATGTCGGCTGTGGTGGCGGCATTCTCGCCGAGGCCATGGCACAGCGCGGCGCCAAGGTCACCGCCATCGATTTGGGCGAGGCGCCGCTGGCGGTCGCGCGCAAGCACCAGACGCTGAGCGGGCTGGACATCGATTACCGCCGGATGAGCGCCGAGGATCTGGCGCGCACCGAAGCCGGCCGTTTCGACGTGGTGACCTGCCTGGAAATGCTCGAACATGTACCCGAACCCGGCTCGGTGATCCGCGCCTGTGCGGATCTGTGCAAACCCGGCGGGCATATCTATTTTTCCACCATCAACCGCAATCTGAAGTCGTTTGTGATGGCGATTATCGGTGCCGAGTACATACTCAACTTATTGCCCCGCGGCACCCACGAATATCAGCGCCTGATTAAACCTTCAGAACTGAGCCGTTGGATTCGCGAAGCGCGACTCGAACTCAAAGATATTACCGGCATGACACTCAACCCGATCACCGGCCGTTATAAGCTGGGCAAAGATATCGATGTGAACTATCTGGTACACGCTCACAAACCCGCCGCGTAAACGATGACTAAGTCTCCTGAAAACGCGGCGGTACTATTCGACCTCGACGGTACCCTGCTCGACACCGCCGCGGATTTTGCGCATGTCGTCAACGGCATGCGCAGCGACCGGCAGCTGGAACCGCTGAGCTATGAACTGATTCGCGGTTCGGTGTCCGACGGCGCCCGCGCCCTGATCAAACTCGCTTTCGGGCTGGTCGAGGGCGACCCCGGTTTTGCGGAACTGCTGCAGGAACTACTGGACCGTTACGAGAATAACCTAGCCGTTCACACCACCCTTTTCGACGACCTCGACCAGACCTTGGACTGGCTCGAACAAAAGCGCATCCCTTGGGGTATCGTCACCAATAAACCGGTGCTGTATGCGGAGAAAATCCTGCAACAACTTGAGCTTGACGAGCGCTGCGCGGTACTGATTTGCCCAGACCATGTGCAGGAGCGCAAACCGCACCCGGAGGGCCTGCATATCGCCCTTCAAAAAACCGGTGCCAGCGCCGCGGATAGTTTTTATGTCGGAGACCACCGTCGCGATATTGAAGCCGGCATCAATGCCGCCATGGCAACGATTGCCTGCCGCTGGGGCTATATCCACGCCGACGACAGCTGCGAAAGCTGGCAGCCGGACCATATCGTCGACAGCGGCGGGCAGCTGCTGGCACTGCTACAGAAGAGCTACTCATGACTGACGCCATCGAACCGAAAAACTTTCAGGCCGCGCCCGACGCACTGAAAGACAAAATCATTCTTATCACCGGTGCCGGCGATGGCATCGGCCGCGCCGCGGCGCTGAGTTTTGCCAAGCACGGCGCCACCATCGTGCTGCTTGGCAAGACCATCAATAAACTGGAAGCGGTATACGACGAGATTCTCGCCGCGGGCGGGCCGGAGCCGGCGATTTATCCGATGCATCTGGGCGGCGCGGTGGAGAAGGATTTCGATGATCTTGCCAATACACTGGAGCAGGAATTCGGTCGCCTCGACGGCCTGCTGCACAACGCCAGCATTCTCGGCGAGCGCAAACCGATCGCGCAAACCAATATCGAAAAATGGAACGAGGTGATGCAGATCAATGTCACCGCCATGCTGATGCTGACCAAGGCGACCATGCTGCTGTTGGAAGCCGCCCCGGCCGGCAGCATCGTCATGACCTCCTCCGGCGTCGGCCGCAAGGGTCGCGCCTACTGGGGTGCTTATGCGGTATCAAAGTTCGCCACCGAAGGGCTGATGCAGGTCCTCGCCGATGAACTGGCCAATACCTCCACCGTGCGGGTTAACACCATCAACCCGGGCGCCACCAACACCGCCATGCGGCGCAATGCCTACCCCGGGGAAAACCCTGAGGATAACCCGATGCCGGAAGCTATTATGGCCGCGTATTTATACCTGATGAGTGATGAAAGTCTGGCGGTTAACGGGCAGGCGCTGAATACCCGCTAGCGTCAACTACTGGCGCGTAGTGCGGCCTCGGCCTCGCTGATCAGCGCCGGGCCCCGATAGATAAACCCGGTGTAGATCTGAACCAGACTGGCACCGGCATCGATCTTCTCTTTCGCGGCAGCGCCACTATCAATACCGCCGACACCGATAATCGGAATCGCACCGGCCAGATCTTCCGCCAGACTTTTTACCAGTGTGGTGGAAAGCTCACGCAACGGCGCGCCGCTCAAGCCACCCGACTCTGCACCGTGCTTGAGATGCGCCACCGCGGCACGGGTGATGGTTGTGTTGCCGGCGATCACGCCGTCGATACCGTGCTCGATTAACGCCTGTGCCATGCCGGCGATATCTTCGCGCGCCATATCCGGTGCGACCTTAATCACCAGCGGCACGTTGCGGCCGTCGGCCGCCGCCAATGCTTGCTGGCGCGCTTTTAAGCCGGACAGTAATTGCTTGAGCGGCTCGCCGAACTGCAGGTCGCGCAGTCCCGGTGTATTCGGCGATGAAAGATTGACGGTGATATAGGACGCCAAGGGCCAGGCGCGGTCCATGCAATACAAATAATCATCCAGCGCCTGGTCCGCCGGCGTGTCTTTGTTTTTGCCGATATTGATACCGAGCACACCGCGGTAGCGGCTGCTTTTTACGCTTGCAATCAGCGCGTCGATACCGTGGTTGTTGAAGCCCATGCGGTTGATGATGGCGCCGGCTGCCGGTAAACGGAATAAACGCGGTTTCGGGTTACCGACCTGTGGACGCGGCGTCACGGTGCCGACTTCCAGAAATCCGAAGCCCAGCGCCGCCAGACCGTCGATATGACGGCCGTCTTTATCCAGCCCTGCCGCTAAACCGACCGGCGACGGAAACTCGATACCCATCACCTTGACCGGCGCGCCCGCCGGCTGGCGCTGCCAAGCCTTCGGCAGCAGCCGTTCGGCGGCTGAAATCCCTTTCAGGGAAATATCGTGGGCCAGCTCCGGCGGCAGCGAGAACAAGGCGGTGCGGGCGATTTTATACATGCGTGATTCCGGCTATCAGGCTGCGGTATGCAGCCCGCACTCGGCATTCTCGTAGAGTTTGGTAGGATCGAAATAATGCTTGGGATTGGGCAGCTCATACGCCTCTAAATACGCTTTTAGCTGATCTTCACTCCAGTGAAAGATCGGCGCCACCCGCAACAGCCCACGGTTGTCGTAAGACAGAATATCCAGTGTTTTACGAAAATCGGTTTCTTCACGGCGGATACCGGTAATCCAGATTTTCGGCTGCAACTCCTGAATCGCACGATCGAAGGGCTCGAGTTTTACCTGCCGCGTGAACTCCTGAAACAAATCCGGGTTGTCATCGGGATGGGGAATACCACCCATAATGGCGTTGCGGCGCTCGGCGGTCATACGCGGCACATAGTCGCGCAGATTCGGTTTAAGCTTTTTGATCAGCTTCTCAGCCACCCGGTAGGTGTCCGGCACGTTGTAACCACTGTCGACCCACACCACAGGCACCTCGGGCGCCTGGGTGGTCAACAGGTGCAGCATCACCGCCGCATAGGGTGCAAAACTGGTACTGCCCATCGCCGGTTCACCCAGTGCCAGTGCCCACCGGATAATCTCTTCAGCGGATTTATCCTGAAGCGAGGCGTTCGCAGCGTCTAAATCAATGTCCATAAGCCGGGGATTCTCTGGCTACCGGTCTGCAATCAGCGGGTGGCGGCGTGTACGTGTATTAAGGTGCTATCTAGAAGGTCGCGCATAATATTCACTTTCCCCATAGTAAACAATGGGTTATGAGTTTTTGTTATAACCTTATAACGCCGCCAGACTCTTGTTCACCACCTCGTAGACATCACTGGAAAGCTCCGGCCTGGCGGCGATGTTGCGCAGCTCCGCCTGCATTTTTTCGCTCACCGGCGCGGCAAAGTTGCGCCACCGCGTCAGCGGCGTCAGCAGCCGCGCGGCCAGTTGCGGGTTGCTGTCATCTAAACGGATCACCTGCCCCGCCAAAAAGCGATAGCCGGCGCCGTCCTCGCGGTGAAAATTCACCGGATTCAGATTACAGAAACCGCCGATCAGGGCGCGGACCTTATTCGGGTTGCGCTCGTCGTAGGCCGGATGTTGTTGCAACTCCTGAACCCGGTCAAAAGCCGCAGCCGACGGCATCGCCGCCTGCGCCTGCAGCCACTGGTTGACCACCAGCGACTCGTTTTCAAAGCGCTGATAGAAGTCCGCAGCAGCGTCAGCGGCCTCCTGTTCAAATTCGCTGTGGATCAAAGCATTCAGCGCCGACAAACGGTCGGTCATATTGCCGGCTGCCGCGTACTGGGCGACGGCTAAATCCCGCGCCACGGCATCGCCGGTGCAGGTCAGATAATGCAAAGCCGTATTTTTGAGGCTACGCGCGGCGATCTGTTCGCTAGTCGCTGCCCAGGGCGCATCGCTCTGCAAGCGTTGATAGCAGTCCAGCAGCGCGCTGAAATGCCGCTCTGCTATCTGCAATCTTGCCGCTTCGCGCACGCGGTGAATCCGCAGCGGCTCCGCCGGCTGCCACTGCTCTGCGAGATAACTTTCCGACGGCAGTCGCAGCATCAAACCGATCATCGCCGGATCCGATTGCGTGTCTGCAATCAGCTCACCAAATGCATCCATTAATTCGCTGCCGAGTACCGGTGCTTCACCGGCAGCGTCGGCTGTCATCATTTTGGCGAGTTCACGAATCGCCAATTGCTGAACCGCATCCCAACGGCAAAAACCATCGCTATCCGCAGTGATTAAGTGGCGCAGCTGCGCGGCGCTGTAGTCATAAATCAGCTTCACCGGCGCCGAAAAGCCGCGCAGCAGACTGGGCACCGGCGCCTCAGTCACATTTTCAAATACAAACTGCTGCGTCTCTTCGGTCACATCGAGCACGGTTTCATCACCGAGCGCTTCGCCGTTGAGTATTAGCGGTATCGCGCCATTCGCGCCCAGCAATGCCATGGCCAGCGGAATATGAAACGGTAACTTTTCTTTTTGGCCCGGCGTCGGCGGGCAGGACTGCGACACATCAAGCGTAAATGTTTGTGCAGTGGCGTCCCATTCGCCGCTGACCGTCAGTTGCGGCGTACCCGACTGCGAATACCAACGGCGGAACTGGGTCAGATCGATACCGCCGGCAGTTTCCATGGCGTTAACAAAATCGTCGCAAGTTACCGCTTGGCCATCGTGCCGCTCAAAATACAAATCCGAGCCGGCGCGGAATTTCTCCGGCCCGAGCAGATTGCGGATCATCCGCACCACCTCGGCACCCTTTTCATAAATGGTGATGGTGTAGAAGTTTGAAATCTCCATATAAGAGTCGGGCCGCACCGGATGTGCCATTGGCCCGGCGTCTTCGGCAAACTGAACACTGCGCAATAGCGATACATCCTCTACCCGCTTCACCGTCGGTGAGCCCATATCCGCGGAGAATTCTGAATCCCGGAATACGGTAAAGCCCTCTTTCAGACTGAGCTGAAACCAGTCTCGACAGGTAACACGGTTGCCGCTCCAGTTGTGGAAATACTCGTGGGCGACGACCGCTTCCACGCGCTGAAAGGCCGCGTCGGTTTGCGTTTCCGGCCGCGCCAGTACGCAGGAGGTGTTAAAGATATTCAGCGACTTGTTTTCCATCGCCCCCATATTGAAATCATCGACCGCGACAATATTGAAAATATTGAGATCGTATTCGCGGCCATACACTTCCTCGTCCCAGCGCATAGAGCGCTTGAGGGAGTCCATCGCGTGATCACATTTGTTCAGGTCTTTCTCTTCAACCCAAATCTTTAGTTCAACCTCGTTGCCGCTGCAGGTGGTGAAGCTGTCATCGAGGCTGACCAGATCACCGGCCACCAACGCGAACAGATAAGCGGGTTTCGGAAACGGATCTTCCCAGACCGCGCGGTGGCGACCCCGGGCAAGGTCCTCACTCTGAATCAGATTGCCGTTAGACAGCAGCACCGGATATTTCGCCTTGTCGGCGTCGACCGTGACTTCAAATAAAGACATGACATCGGGCCGGTCCAGAAAGTAGGTGATCTTGCGAAAACCTTCCGCTTCGCACTGCGTGCAATACATACTGCTGGAACGGTACAGACCCTCCAGCGCATGGTTGTCCTGCGGCCGGATCTGAGTGACACAGTGCAGCTCAAAAGACTCAGGCACCGTATCAATAATCAGTTCTTCACCGCTGATCGTGTACTGCTTTTTACTGAGCGGTTCGCCGTTGATTTCAAGGGCGATCAATTCCAATTCTGCACCATGCAGTTGCAGCGGTTCCGGCTCGCTGCCGGCCGCCGGATTGCGCCGCATCGTCAGTCGTGATTCAACCCGTGTCACTTCATCATCAAGATGAAAGTGCAGCCGGGTCTTCTCAATCAGATAAGCCGGCGGCCGATAATCTTCAAGACGGGTTACCCGTGCCTGTGCGTCACGCATACAAAATACCTGCTAGGAAATAGAAAAATCGACGACATAGCCGCCGAACTTGCGAATATTGATCACGCCGCTGTCCAGCATCAGATACTGCCCTTTGATGCCGAGCAAAATACCTTCGAGTACCGGCTGCTTGTCGAGATTGAAAGACTTCACCTTTACCGGGTACTGCTGCACCGGAAAACGGATGCGCTGCTCCTGTGCATCGTCGAGCAACTGCACCGCGGCAAGTCCAAACTTATCCTGCAGCGCCCGCCACTCGCTGTCGCAGGCCGCGAGCAACTGGTCGCGGCGCGCGTGCATATCCTGCTCCGGCGGATCGCCCTTGAGCATCGCCTGCCAGGAAGTCCGGTCGGAGACATGCGCTTTGAACGCCGTTTCCAACAACCCGGATTGCAGACGGTTGCTGACCCGGAACACCGGCAGCGCCTGCGTGGCACCCTGATCTACCCAGCGCGTCGGCACCTGAGTACCGCGGGTAATGCCGATCTTCATGCCGGAGGAATTGGCGATGTAAACAATATGATCCTTCATACAGTGATCATCTGCCCACGCCGGCTCGCGGCAGGTGCCTTCAAAATAGTGGCACTTTTCCGGGCTGACGATACAGCTGTCGCACTGCGCCAGATCGCGAAAGCAGGGGTAACAATAACCCTGATTAAAACTTTTCTTGGTGCCGCGACCGCAATGCACACACTCTATTTTACCGGCATAGACAATCGATACGCGGCGACCGATGGCATCGTCCAGCGATATCCGTTCATCCCCGGCTAAAAACGAATAACGCGCCAGCTCACCCTCGAGCTGTACCGGCATTTTTCGCAGGGCACCGGACGCGCTCAGCGCGCTCAAGAATCAGCCCACTTTAATTGCGTCTGCGGCGCCGGCTCATCATCACAGAGCTCACCTTCGGCCTTGGGCCCGCGGTCGATGTAACCGGTACGCTGCTCTTCCGGCAGATGCCGCGCTTCCCAGGTGAGTACCGCCTCAAGACACAAGGCCCGCTGTTCTTTTGTCAGCGTATTACCGTCGGGGAATTTTCCGATTTCCACCGCGCGGCGCAAGGCATGCACCGTGCTGTGGTCGATTGCTGCAATTAACTTGTCAAAATCCATAGCGGTCTAAAGCTTCGCCCCGCCACTGTCGATTTCAACTTTAAGTTCCGGCGTCAGCGGCACCCAGGCGTCGGCATCCGACGCCAGAAAATACAAGGGCGCGTCGATTTGCGCCGGGTCGTAGGCCTCTTTCTTTAACACCGCTTTCTGATGCTTGAAGGTGCCCGTTAAGGCCTGCGCCTGCTGCACCCGCATAAAACGCGGCACCGCATACTTGGGCAAATGTGCGCGCAGATGCGCAGCAAAACCGGCGCAGTCCAGCTCCTCGCCTTCTTTAATGGTATAGGAAATCATGCCGCAACGACCGTCGCGGTTCGGCACTTCCACACCGTATACCACCGAATCTTCGGTTTGATGCCAGGTGGTGATCGCCGCTTCGACTTCTGTCGTTGCCACATTCTCACCCTGCCAGCGGAAGGTATCGCCGACACGGTCAACAAACTGGATATGCCCGGCACCGAGTTTTTTAATCAGATCGCCTGAGTTAAACCAGCAATCACCTTTCTTAAATACGTCGCGGAAGAGCTTTTTCTCGCTGGCTTCCTTGTCGGTGTAACCGTCGTATGGCGTATTTTCCGAGACTTCCATAATCATCAAACCGGTCTGGCCTTTGCCCAGCTTGACCATCTTGCCATTAGCATCCAGGCGCGGTTTGTCTTCGTCCACATCGTAGTCGATGATTTCCCAGCCGGTCGGCGCCCAGCCGCAGGTTTTGTCGAAGTTAAAAATATTCACAAAGCCGGTCGGCGATTCAGAGGCGGCATAAAATTCGTGAATACGATCGATACCAAAGCGCTCTTTGAAGTCGTCCCATAAGTCGGGGCGCAGACCGTTGCCACAAATCTTTTCGACGTTGTGCTGGCGGTCATCGGGCTTAGCTGGCTGGTTTAGCAGGTAGCGCAGCAATTCGCCGATATAGGTAAACGCAGTGACCTCATACTTGCGGCAATCATCCCAGAACCGGGTGGCACTGAACTTGGGGACCAGCGCGGTGGCCGCACCGCTGACCACGGCGCCGCCAAAGGTAATGGTCAAGGCGTTGTTATGGTATAGCGGCAGGCAGCAATAGACCGTGTCCGGCTCGGCTAGACGCATTGACATCAGGCCGAAACCGCAGGCGCCGCGATACCAACGATAGTAGGTCAGTACCGACGCTTTGGGCAGACCGGTAGTACCCGAGGTAAAAATTAAAAACGCCTTGTCGGCGAGAGTGACTTGCGAAGTCACCGCGAGATTTTCATCGCTGCATGCAGCTGCGCCGGCGGCAAGATCGATATATCCCTCAGGCACCGAACCGTCCGGGCCCGGTACGGTCAGCAGTTTGCCGGCGAGTTCGCCGCTCAGTATATCCGGCACCGTCGCCATCAACTCCACCTGTTCCGGGCCGACTACGACCAGCACCGCCTCCGACAGAGTCAGACTGTGGCGCAATACATCACCAGTCTGGGAGGTATTGATCAATGCACTCACGCAGCCGAGCTTGGCAACCGCGACAGCGGTAAACAACATGTCCGCCGAGTTCACCATATTGATAGCAATACGGTCGCCGCGTTTGGCACCGCATTGTTCCAGAAAATGTGCATAGCGGTTGGCCTGCGCATTCAGCTCCGACCAGGTCCACTGCTTATCCTCAAATTTAAGCGCGATAGAATCCGGATATTCGGCCGCCCGGGCCTGCACTTCGGAGCCGAGACTGATGCAACGGGATTTATCACCATTAATCGAATTGCGTAACTCCCGCAACCAACCCGGATGTCTGGCAAGTTTTGCAAACCGGCCGGCAACTGCCAATGCACTAAAGTTTTCGTTGCCCTGCGCCATAGTGTCTCCTGTACTTTTAATTAATGTTGGAAAAGCCGCGTATCATATCATTGTCGACGCCGCTCCGAGGACCTCTGCGACTGCCAAACGCAGTGCCGATTCCGCCGCTTTGCGACCGCTAAAGCCATAATCCGCCACCACCTGACTCCAATCCTGATGCTGCAGAACTTTTCTGCATAAGAGCTCAGCCGGCGCGCCCGGGCACCGGGCAGCGGGCAATGTCGCACAACACCAACGCCAGAGCGCTGCGGCAAGCAATTCATAGCTGCCGCGACCGTCGGCGTAAGCTGCCACAGCCTCCTCATCCGCTGC
>JBFJYC010000049.1:0-14270 GCA_041622815.1 Spongiibacteraceae bacterium
CACCGGCGAGTTTATCGACCAGACCGGGGCTGTCGGCGCCGATAAAAGTAAAGACCAATGTACGCATGGGGAAAGTCCTGAGCGGCTGTAGTTTGCAGGCCGGTAAACGGCTTCGGGTATAATGCCGCCCAGTATAGTATTTAGTCTGAAACCAAGCCACGCATCTGCTGATATGAAAGTGATTGTTGATTTCTGTTTGATCCCGCTGGAGGCCGGCCTGTCGCTGTCGCCTTATATTGCGGAGTGCCGGAAAATTATTGATGGGCTGTCTCTGGAGCATACGATGCATGCTTTCGGCACGAATATTGAGGGTGAGTGGGATACGGTGATGGACGCGGTCAAGCGCTGCCACTACCGCGTCCATGAAATGGGCGCGCCGCGGGTGACCAGTACACTGAAAATCGGCACCCGCACCGATCGTGAGCAACATATGCAGGACAAAATTGACAGCGTTAACGCGCTGCTAAAGTCATGAGTCTGGAGATTCCCTGGCAGCAGCTCAGCGAGGATGCGCTGGCCGGTATGCTTGAAGAGCTAGTCACCCGCGACGGTACTGACTATGGTGAGAATGAAACCAGCCATTCGGATAAAGTTGCACAGCTACGGCAGGCGCTGATCAGCGGCAGGGCGGCGATTACGTTTTGTCCCGAGTCGGAAACCTGGGCGGTTGCGGAAAAATAGATGGCGCACTTGTCTGACACGGAAATACAGCCTGATCACGAGCTTGATACCTGCGGTTTGTTTTGTCCCGAACCGGTTATGATGTTGCATAACAGTGTTCGTGATGCCGCCAGTGGCGCGGTAATCCGCATTATTGCGACCGACCCCGCCACTACCCGTGACATTCCGAAGTTTTGTCATTTCCTCGGCCATGAGCTCATTAATTCCGCTCAGGATGACAAAACTTATACCTATTTGATTCGCAAAGCCTGAACTGTGTTCCTGTTACCGCGCTATTTCGCCTACGGCTCGAATATGAATCCGGCGCGGATGCGGGCACGGCAGTGCGGTTTTGTCAGTGCGCGACCGGCCAGATTGCAGCATTTTGAGCTGCGCTTTAATAAGCGCGCGCACGGCAAGCAGGGCGTCGGCTACGCCAATGTAAACTGGTGTCCCGGCGCGGTGATTGAAGGCGTTGTCTATACCCTAACCGATATTACGCAATTGCAGATTCTTGACCCGTTTGAGGGCACGCCGGTGCGCTATAGCCGCGACCTGCTGCAGGTTGAGACCGATGATGGTCCGGAAGCGGCCTGGGTGTATGTCGCCAATCCGGCGTGGGTGGATGAATCGGTATTACCCGAAGAGCGCTATCTGAAACATTTGCTCAGCGACGCGGCGCCGCTGTCCGCGACCTATCGCGCGGCGTTGGCGGCGCATCCTGCGATTCCTGCGACGGAGCCTTATTGCGAAACCCGGGCGCTGCGCCTGAATGATTAATGCGGCGCTAAATCGGGTGCCCGGTGATCATCCGCAAGCGGCGGTATCGGACCGCGTGGCAGACGTTTTTCATCGCTGCTTCGCTGATCAGTGGGCCGTTGAGCTGCGGGGCGGGGCGGCGGAGCCGCTTTATCGCGCGCAGCCGGGCCCCGGTTTGCCGGCGCTAATATTGTTCAGGGATGACTTCGTCAACAGCGCGCTGCACGAGATCGCACACTGGTGTATCGCGGGTCCGGCGCGACGTGCCGGCGATGACTACGGTTATTGGTATGCAGGAGACCAGCGTGATCGCGACGCCCAGCAAATCTTTGAAGCCGCAGAAGTCGCACCGCAGGCGCTGGAATGTTTGTTTGCCTATGCCTGCGCTTTACCCTTTCGCGTCAGTAGTGACAATTTAACCATTCCCGATTACGACAACTTCGGCTTCCGGCTGACGGTCTGGCAGCGGCTGCGTTATTTACAGCGCGCCGGCCTTGGCGATCGTGCTGATATGTTTTGCCGTGCATTGGCGCGGGAATTTGGTGTTGCCGGAGACTGGTCGCGCTGGCGTATTTCATTGGATGACGTCGGATGAGCCCGCCGCAATTTCGTATCGTTATTGATGATGGTATTCCTTACGCTGATCCGGCATTTGCGGGGCTGGGCACAATTACCCGATTGCCGGGTCGGGAGATTAGCCGCGCCGATCTGATGCAGGCGGATGCTCTGGTTGTTCGAACCGTCACCAGCGTTGACGCAGCACTGCTCGAAGGCACACCGGTGAAGTTTGTCGGTAGTTGCACTATCGGGATTGATCATTTGGATACCGGCTGGCTTGAGTCGGCGGGTGTCCGCTGGTGTCATGCGCCGGGATGCAACGCCAACGCGGTGGCGGAATATGTTTTGGCGGCAATGGCGGCGGTGGATGGCGTGCTGCCCGGCCTGATTGCCGGCAGCGGCCGGCTCGGCCTGATCGGCTTTGGCAATGTCGGCCGGCGCGTCTGGCAGCGATGCGCCGCGTTGGGCATCGAGGTGATCGCCTATGATCCGTTTTTAGATGCCGGCCAATGCCCGGTGCAGGTGGATTTAAGCGACGTGCTGGAGTGCGGGGTGGTCAGCATTCATACGCCGTTGACCACCGGTGGCAGGTATCCGACCCGGCATCTGTTGAGTGCGCAGCAACTCGGGCAATTACCCGCCGGTGCATTAGTGATTAATTCGTCCCGTGGCGGCGTATTAGCCAATGCTGCGCTCAATGAGCTGCTACATTTGCGCCCGGATATCCGGCTGGTGCTCGATGTCTGGGAAAACGAACCCGATATCGATACCGCACTGGCGCAGGCGGTGACGCTGGGGACACCGCATATTGCCGGTTATAGCCGCGAAGGCAAGCTGGCAGGTACAACCATGGTCGCTGCACAGTTGGCTGAATTCCTTGGCCGCCCGGTGGCGTTATTGAAGGCTGATGCCGGCGCAGCCACGGTGATTGAGCTGCAGGGGCCGGTCTCTCTCAATCAGGGCGATCTGATACAGCGCCTGGTCCGTTGCCTGTATGATATCAAAGCAGATCACGCGATGTTCAGGCAACAATTTGCATCCGGTATTAGCGGTTGGTTTGAAAATTTTCGCCGTAGCTATCAGCCGCGACCGGAGTGGGCAGGTCTATCGGTGGCGGCGGCAAACGACGAGCTACAATTACTGATTGATCAGTTGATGCCGGAATTAACCGGGGCGGATCAGCGACTATGATCTGTGGAACTGCGATTGGCGCTGCTCATACGTTCCAGTTTTTCACAGGCCCGCTCAATCATCTTTGCTGTAATCGGAATTTCACGGCCCTGCGCGTCGATGACCGCGCCCTGATGTGCGTCGCGGAAGTCTTTGATTAGCATGGCATTGAATTCACCGTCAGCGGCAGACATCGTAGTGTTCCGGTTATTTTACCGATCCGGCAGTTTAGCAACGGAATCCGGGGCTTTCATCTGTATTTATGCGGGGAGTAACTAATGGTAAACGCGCTGCGAATCGGTGTGATTCTGAATCCGATTGCAGGTAGCGGCGGCCCGTCGGCGCGCAAGGGTAGCGACGACCTGAGCGCGGCAGAAACGCGCCTGGCGATCGCCGAGGGCCGGGCCGCAATGCGTTTGCAACGTTGTTTAAGTGCGCTGTCAGCGCAGCAAGACTTTGAGTTCTTTGCATTTGCCGGGGCGATGGGCGCGGATGCGGTGAGCGCCACCGGATTCGAATGTAAGGTTGTAGGCAGCGCGCTGAGCGAGCCGTCCACCGCCGCGGATACAGTGATCGCACTAAAGGCCTTAGTAGCGGCGGGCATCGACTTATTATTATTTGTCGGCGGCGACGGTACGGCACGGGATATTTGTTCTGCGGCACCGCCGGCCTTGCCGGTACTGGGCGTGCCCGCCGGCGTCAAAATGCATTCCGGTGTGTTCGCGATTTCACCCGAGGCCGCCGCGGAAATTATTACGGCGCTCGCCGAAGGCAAGCTGATCGACTTCGGCGCCGCCGAGGTGCGGGATATCGACGAGGCGGCGTTTCGCGAAGGCCGCGTCATCAGTCGCCACTTCGGCGAACTGGCAGTACCCCGGCTCGGCGAATTTTTGCAGCACACAAAACAGGGCGGGCTCGAAGTTGAAGCGCTGGCGGTTGCCGATATCGCGGCTGACATCGTGTCACTGATGCAGCCCGGCGAGCTTTATATTGTCGGTCCCGGTTCAACCACCGCCGGCATTATGCAAGAGCTCGGTTTGCCCAATACCTTGCTCGGTGTTGATGTGGTGTGTGACGAAACGCTGGTTGCCGGCGACGTCGATGAAAAAACTTTACTCGGCTTGCTTAAGGCGGCCGGCGGCGGTCATCTGATCGTCACAGCCATCGGGGGGCAGGGGCATATTCTGGGGCGGGGGAATCAACAGCTGAGCCCGGAGGTACTGCGTCTGATCGGCCGTGACAATATCACTGTTGTCGCCACCAAGACCAAAATCAAATCACTGGCGGGCAGGCCGCTGTTGGTCGATAGCAACGACCTTGAGGTCGATGCCTGGTTCAGTGGGCTGATCGAAGTGGTCACCGGTTATCGCGACCGGGTGTTGTACCCGGTTGCTCAGGCGGCCTTGCTGCGCTGACTTTCGAGAAAGCGGGCCAGCCGGCCGATCGCGTTTTCCAACTCATCCACCCGCGGTAGAAAAGTAATACGCAGATGGTCGGGGTCGGGCCAGTTAAAGCCGGTACCCTGTACCAGTAACAATTTTTCCTGCCTCAGCAGGTCCAGTACAAACTTTTCATCGTCCTTAATCGGGTAGACATCCGGGTCCAGTCGCGGAAACAGATAGATCGCACCCTCCGGCTTGTGGCAGCTGACGCCGGGGATCGCAACCAGCAGCTTCCATGCCAGCTCGCGCTGTACCGCGAGGCGGCCGCCGTCGATGATCAGGTCGTTGATACTTTGATAGCCACCGAGCGCGGTCTGAATGGCCTGTTGCGCGGGTACGTTGGCGCACATCCGCATCGAGCTGAGCAGATTGATCCCTTCGATGTAGTCCTGCGAACTTTTCAGGGCGCCGGACAGAACAATCCAGCCGGAGCGGAAACCGGCGAGGCGGTAGGCCTTGGACAGCCCGTTGAAGGTGACTACCAGACAATCACCACCGAGACTGCCGAGCGGAATATGCCGGTGCTCTTCATAGGTAATCTTGCTGTAGATCTCGTCGGCAAACACCACCAGTTGGTGTTGTTCGGCGATTTGAATCAGCTCGCGCAGTGTTTGCTCACTGTAAACGGCGCCGGTGGGATTGTTCGGGTTGATAATCACAATCGCCCGGGTACGTTTGGTAATGCGCGCGCGTATATCATCGAGGTCCGGCTGCCAGCCATTGCTTTCATCGCAGCGGTAGTGCACCGGCTGACCGCCGGACAGTGTGGTTGCAGCGGTCCACAGCGGGTAGTCCGGTGACGGAATTAATACTTCATCGCCATTATTCAGCAGCGCCTGTGTGGCGATGCTGATTAGCTCACTGACACCGTTACCGAGGTAGATATCGTCGATATCCACATCGGGTACGCCGATGCGTTGGCATTCCTGCATTACCGCCTTGCGGGCACTGAACAGGCCGCGGGCGTCGCTATAGCCCTGGCTGGTGGGGAGCAGGCGTATCACATCCTGAATAATCTCCTCCGGCGCGTCGAAGCCGAAGGGTGCGGGATTGCCGATGTTGAGCTTGGTAATGCGGTGGCCGTCCTCTTCCATGCGGTGGGCCTCCTGCAGCACGGGGCCGCGGATGTCGTAGCAAACATTGGCGAGTTTCTGGGATTTATAATGTGGCGTGCTCATCTCGGTAAAGCCTGAAAGTTGCCCGCTGACGGTGTTCAGCACGGGGCAAAACCGACATTATAAGCCGCTCAGCAATCACAGCGGCACTGTCAGGAGCAAAATCATGGGCAATAACGGCGACAAAATTGAAAAAACCGACGCGGAATGGCGACAACTGCTCAGTGATGATGAATTTCATATCTGCCGGGAGGCGGGCACCGAAAGGGCATTTAGCGGTGAATACTGGAATACCAAGGAGCCGGGTAGCTATTTATGCAAGTGTTGTGGCGAGGCATTGTTCGAAGCTGACAGCAAATACGATTCCGGCTCGGGTTGGCCGAGTTTCTACGAGCCGGCGGAAAAAGCCCGTATTACGGAACATCGCGACAATAGTCTGGGTATGGAAAGGGTGGAAGTGAACTGCGCCCGCTGCGGATCACATTTGGGACACGTGTTCCCGGACGGCCCGCAACCTACCGGTTTGCGCTACTGTATTAACTCTGCGTCGCTGTCGCTGAAAAAGGCGGATTGAGGCCGGATTGAAAGAGTCAGATTCCGGCTTGACCTTTGCCATCGGTGTCCTTAGAATTCGCGCCTCTTTCGGGAGCCCGACCAGCGTTCTGCGGTGGTACAGGCATTCGGAAGTGCTCGGCGTCCCCTTCGTCTAGTGGCCTAGGACACCGCCCTTTCACGGCGGTAACAGGGGTTCGAGTCCCCTAGGGGACGCCATTTATTTCGGAGTTGTAATCCGGAATCGCGGGAGTAGCTCAGTTGGTAGAGCGCAACCTTGCCAAGGTTGAGGTCGCCGGTTCGAACCCGGTCTCCCGCTCCAACCTACACTCCTTACAATCAAGGCGCCGCATGCCACTGCTGCGCCTTTTTTGTTTGTGTTAGTTTGGTAGCCACAGACCTAATCTGCTCAAATCCGGGACTATGACCAACGCCCTTGAAATAAAGAATCTGCGCAAGGTTTACGACAACAAGTTCGAAGCGCTTAAGGGCATCGACCTAGAGGTCAAAAAAGGCGACTTTTTCGCGTTACTCGGGCCCAACGGTGCCGGCAAATCCACCACCATCGGAATCATTTGCTCGCTGGTTAAAAAAACCTCGGGCGAGGTCCGGATATTCGGTCACTCTATCGATGATGACTTCGCCACCGCGAAAAAGTATATCGGTGTCGTTCCCCAAGAGTTCAATTTTTCCAATTTCGAAAAACTGTTTCAAATTGTCAGCAATCAGGCCGGCTACTACGGCCTGAACCGCAAGCTGGCGCAGGAGCGTACCGAGAAGTATCTGCGCTTGCTGGGGTTGTGGGATAAACGCGACGAACCGGCGCGGATGCTGTCCGGTGGTATGAAGCGCCGCCTGATGATCGCCCGCGCACTTGTTCATGAACCGCAGCTGCTGATACTTGACGAGCCCACAGCCGGCGTTGATATCGAATTGCGCCGCTCGATGTGGGATTTTCTGACTAAAATCAATGAAGCCGGCACCACCATTATCCTGACCACGCATTATCTGGAGGAGGCCGAGAGCCTGTGCCGGAATATTGCCATTATCGATCAGGGCAAGCTGGTTAAAAATACCGATATGAAAAGCCTGCTCTCGACATTAAACAGCGAAACCTTCGTGTTGGATCTGGGCGCGGAAATCGCGCCGGATTTCTCACTCGGTGATTTCACTGTCAAGCGCCGGGATGCCCACACACTTGAAGTCATGGTAGATAAAACCCGCGGTATTAATGAAGTTTTCCGCGCCCTCGATGAACGTGGTATCGACATTCTGAGCATGCGGAATAAGTCCAACCGTCTTGAAGAATTGTTTGTCGGGCTGACCGGGCAGGGCGCCAAAAACGGAGCCGCACAATGAATGCCCAGGAAAAGTGGATCGCGTTTATTACTCTGGTGCGCAAGGAAATTCAGCGGTTTTTGCGCATCTGGCCGCAGACGCTGGTACCGCCGGCGATTACGATGAGCCTGTATTTCGTGATATTCGGTCAGTTGATTGGCTCCCGCATCGGTCAGATGGGCGGCTATACCTATATGGAGTTTGTGGTGCCGGGGCTGGTGATGATGGCGGTGGTGACCAACTCCTACGCCAACGTGGTGTCTTCTTTTTACGGTGCGAAATTCCAGCGTTTTATCGAAGAGCTGTTGGTCAGCCCGACCCCGAACTATATTATTCTCTGGGGATATATTATCGGTGGCGTATCCCGCGGACTGCTGGTCGGATTACTGGTCACACTGCTGTCGTTATTTTTTACCAAGCTACAGGTCACCAATTTATTTGTGACGGTCAGTATCGTGCTGATGACGTCTATCCTGTTTTCGCTGGCGGGCTTTATCAACGCCGTGTTCGCTAACAGCTTTGACGATATTTCGATTATTCCCGTGTTTGTGCTGACGCCGCTCACCTATCTCG
The DNA here is from genome assembly GCA_041622815.1 of Spongiibacteraceae bacterium. GTDB lineage: Bacteria > Pseudomonadota > Gammaproteobacteria > Pseudomonadales > Spongiibacteraceae > JBFJYC01. The sequence goes on from JBFJYC010000049.1 coordinate 8,168, forward strand.
GCGGTGTTTTCTATAGCGTGGACCTGCTGCCGGATTTTTGGGCCAGTGTTTCTCATATCAATCCGATGTTGTATATCGTCAATGCCTTTCGCTACGGCATTCTAGGTGTTTCGGATGTGGACGTGCGGATTGCCTTTGCGATGGTCACGCTGTTCACCATCGTCGGTTTCAGCTATTGCCTGCACCTGCTCAATAACGGCACCCGCCTGCGGCAATAGCCATGAGCAAGGCGACGGAAAACCCGCTTGGCCGGGCGGTAGCCGCACCACCGGACTACGATTCCTCGGTACTCTTTGCGATCCCGCGTGCGCAGGGGCGGCAGCTACCAGAACTGAGCGGCGAGCTGCCCTTCGCCGGCTCCGACCGCTGGTTTGCCTGGGAAGTGTCCTGGTTGAATGATAAGGGGGTTCCGCAGATTGCTGTTGCCCGCTTCGATGTGCCTGCGGATTCGCTCAATATTATTGAATCCAAATCGCTCAAGCTCTATCTGCAATCGATGAATCACAGCCTGCTGGGGTCTGCGGCGCAGCTTAAGACACTGATCACGCGGGATCTGAGCCGTGTTGCTGCGGCGCCGGTTGCAGTTGAGCTCTATGGTCCTGAGCAGTGGCCCGCGCTGGCGAGAGCTGCGGTGATGGCGGGTGAGTGCATCGATGACGATTTTTCCGGTGTGCTGCCTGCCGAGCCTGAGCGCGCGGTGCTCGAATGCACTGGCGATGAGATTGTGAGCGAGCAGCTATACAGTCATTTGTTTCGTTCGCGCTGTCCGGTCACCGGGCAGCCGGATTGGGCATCGCTGGCGATTGCCTATACCGGCCCGCGGATCGCGCGCTGCGGCTTGCTGGCCTATTTGGCAGGGTACCGGAATCACGCCGCCTATCACGAGCAATGCGTTGAACAGATGTTCTGTGATATCAGTGTGGCGTGCCGGCCCTCTCGGCTGGATATTTGCGCAAATTTCCTGCGCCGCGGCGGGCTCGATATCAGTCCGCGACGCTATTCCGGGGCGCCGGTGAGTCGGGATACACTGCAACTACGTCAATAATCTCCGCTCTTTTCGGGCTGCGCTTTTTTATGACCACGCTCTCTTTGAAAGCAGTGTGGTTGCTTATTTTTTGCCGCATTGATCTGGTCCGGTATCGGACCGACAGATCACTTCATCTGGTTTCTGGAGGTGGTGCCGGCAATCATCGCCCGGGAGGTATTGCTGTGTAATCAGGGCGTTAATGGCCGCGGCTGGTTAAACCTCGTGATCATCTCGATTGCACTTGCGTTCAGCGCGTTTTATGAGCTGATTGAATGGTGGGTGGCGGTCGCGACCGGAACCGGCGCGGAGGCTTTTCTCGGCACTCAGGGCTATGTCTGGGATACGCAGTCAGATATGGCGGTGGCTTTCTATTATCGCGGCGTTTTCATTGTCGCGTATTCACGATCGCCAGTTATCGGCAATCACAAAGCCCGGATCGTGAAACTTATTTTGGTGGAATAATTTCGATGCGGTCGGACAGCAGATCACCGCGGCATTGCTCCGCTTTGGGGTCATCATAGCTGCCGCTGTATACGGTGAGAAACTGCTCGACGTTAGCGGCGAGATTGCGTGCAGCGGGGTCCAGAAAAAACTCTTCCAGCAAGTCTTCTGCGGCGCGACTTTTTTGTAACGGTGTCTTGCTGCTGGCGATGCCGAGTTTGCGTTTGATCAGCTCAAATACGAAGCTACAGCGGATATTGGCGGTTTTCGGGTAGAGCGCCGAGTAACCAATAAACAAACCGGACTTGCGGGCGCGGGTATAGACCGACAGTCGTTGTGGTCCCGCCGGATGACTTTCCAGTCCGCGTACACGCTTTTCCAACCCGCTCTGCATCCGGTCGAGACCGTACTCCAGTTTCGATACCGGTGTGTCGCGCAATAGCTGCATCGCCTGCGCCGGATCGCCTTCCTCCGCGCCTGCAGCGGAGGCGGTAAAAATCAATGCTACCAAACCCGTGATCAGCAAACGCTTCATTGCGGGGCTCCCGGTAGTTCAGACAAAAAGTTCAGCACTGCGTCATTGAAAATATCGTTGCGGTCTCCGGCGACCATATGGCGGGCGTTGGCGACGTCTACATATTGCGCATCGGGCCTTATCTTTAAAAAATCTATGGCAATATCTTCAGTGACCAGATCACTTTCTTTGCCCCGTACCAACAGAATCGGTGCGCGGATATTCCGGGTGGCCTGCTCGAGCCGGTCCGCCTTACCGGAGAATTCGCCGCGCACATTGACGAAGGCCGGATCCCAGTGCCAACGGTAGCGGCCGTTGTCCATCAGGCGCAGGTTCTTGGACAGGCCGGACAGGTTTTTGCGCCGCGGCCGGCCGGTATAAGCGGCGATGACATCGGCCGCCGCCTCCAGGGATTCGAAGCCGTCCGCCATGTGTTTACTCATGAATTTAATCACATTGTTCGCGCCGCTGCGGCTCATGTTGGGGGTGATGTCGACAAACACCACGGCAGAGAACAATGCGTTATTGAGTTCACCGGCAGCCAGCATCGCCGAAAGTCCGCCTAGGGAGGCACCGACAAGTACCGGTTGGTTGAGGGTGGCGGCGATACCGGCCTGGTCGGCAGCAAATTTTTCGGCGCCGTATAGCCCGTCCGGCGACCAGTCGCTATCGCCGTGCCCGCGATGATCGTAGGCCACCGTATACCAGCCGCGGTCGGCGAGAATTTTTGCGGTGCCCGCCCAGGCATGCCGGGTCTGGCCGCCGCCATGGGACAGCAGCACGGCCGGTGCGGAGGGGGCGCCGCGGCAGTCGGCATGCAGTGTCAGTCCGTCGCGGGTTTTGAAAAGTCTGGTGACAGGCTTCACTGGTTGATTGCGGCTTCCAGCAAGCGCCGCACCCCCGGTTGTATCGCGATATTGTGTTTGTTGAGCGCGTCGGGTTTGAGCATATCCGCTGCGAAATCGAGCATACCGGCAGTGGAGTTCAAATCGAGCACCGAATAATCGTAGTCATCAAGTTTTCCCCGCAGGCGCCAGCTTTCGATAAAACCGGGTGCGCGGCCGTCTGCCAGCATGCGCATTGCGGTCATGCCGATGCCGGCGACTTCCTTCAGTCCGGCAGAGACCAGCGCGATGTTAGCGTTTTTTAATACTGGTGACTGCGCAATGGTGTCGGCAAGTTTTGCATCGTTGCTATGCCATTGCTGTAGTTGCGATTCAATATCGAAGGCGAGTTCGTTGATGCCGCTGAGGTAGCTGTCGACCAGCTCATTGAAATGCCGTGCCTTGACACTTTCTGCCGGCAGCGCTTCGACAAGTTGGTCGACTGCGGGCAGTTGCAACGCGCTGCCGGTGATAAAGTTTTTTGCAATACCCATCAGCGCACTGCGGCCGCGAACGAAATGCATACCGCCCGGCTCGAGTACCGATGCGAGCACAGTTAGCGTGGCAATGTCACCGTCTCCGGCGAGACGCCTTAGTGCGGCTTCTGTCTGTCGCAAATGCAAGATGCCGCCCGCGTGCATACGCGCGCTGACTGCATCCAGGCGCCGGTACAGGTCATCCCTGCCGGTTGCGTCAACGGTCTGGGCGGGTGACCAGAAGCGCTCGGCGACGGCGGCAGATCGTGGCCAGCTGCGTATATCGACGGTATTGCCGTCAACGGATTCGGACCAGTTTGCGAGTTCCGCGCCTTGAATACGCTCATAGACCCCGGCGCCGTTCGCGCCGGTGCCTGAACTCAGATCAAAATCTGTCGGGTCGCGCCGGTACATATGCCAGGCGGGTAGTTGATGATCGAGGTAGTAGTTGCGACTGGTCAGAATCCGGTGACGTTGCAGTTGCGGCGCGTAGTCATCGCCGGTCCACAGGTGAACAATCGTTTGTTCCGGAATATCCGGATGCAGTATTTCCTGCCAGCCGACCGCTGTTTTGCCGTGCTTGTTGAGCAGTGCGACATAGCGATTGGTAAAGTAGGCCTGCAGCGCAGCGCTGTCGGCGATGCTGTTGGCGGCCATAAAGGACTGAATCGCCGGGTTGTTGCGCCAGGCCTCGTCGTTTACTTCGTCACCGCCGATATGCCAGAACCGGTCCGGAAATAGCAGCGCCATATCCTGAATGAGGGTATCGATAAGCTTATAGGTCGATTCTTTGCTCGGGTCGACCGGGTGCGAAAAAATACCGCCTCGCACCCCGGTCTTGGTCGGCGGATTTGGTGTCGCAGCGAGGTAGGGATAACCGATTTGCCAGCTGGTGCTGTGACCCGGCAAACCGAACTCAGGCACTACCCGGATACCGCGATCGGCGGCGTAATTTACCAGCATGCGAATATCGTCGCGGCTGTAGTACTCGCCGTTGCTGCCTTGACCATGCAATTCCGGTAATGCCAGGCTTTCGACACGGAAGCCCTGATCGTCACTCAGGTGTAAGTGCAGTACATTCAGCTTGACCATTTCCATGGCATCGAGCATGCGCTTTACCACTGCGACCGGCATAAAGTGGCGTGAGGTATCCAGCAGCATGCCACGCCACGCGTAGCGGGGCGTGTCGTAAATGTTCACAAAAGGCAAAAAAAGGCGGTCTTCAGCGTCGCGCTGCACCAGCTGCCGCAGGGTTTGCAATGCTTTCATCGCGCCGTAAACCGACTCTGCGCTTATGGTAATGGTGTTGGCGTTAATCTGCAGCCGGTAGGCTTCATCGGTGCCCAGTTGTGGCGTATCTGCACCGGCACGACCCAGTTTAAAATCAAGCAGCGGGCGCCCGAGCGTGGCGGACATTTGTAGCGTTGTGCCATGAAAGGCGTCGATATGACGCACGAACCTTTGCAGGGCAGCGCCCAGCTTCGGTGAGACCGCGGCGTTGAGCGAGTGGGTCACGGTTGCGGGTAAGGCGAGTTGGCCGGTCTGATATTCGACTTTGGCAGGGCGCGGCATCAACGTGTCGGCAAGCGGTGTCGCCGGTGCAATGACCGGAAAAAATAACAGTAATAGAAACAGGCCCGCGGGTACCGGCACAGTCAGCCCTCAGCTCAGATGAGTTAAACCGCGCAGCATGCGGTATGTTGAGGCGTGATTATGCGGCAGATCAATCCGCCGGGGAAACGTCAGCGACTGAGCAGGTAGAGTTTGCGTGTCGCAAAAATGATAAACAGGACTGCGGCCAGACCGATACCCAGCGGGCCACGCTTGGAGGGTCCCAGCGGCAGTGCAACCCAGCCCTCCTGCCCGCCTCGTAGGATTGCCTGATAGCGTTGATCAAGAATGAAGGCGTCTTCTGTGTGCAGCAGTGGTGAACTCTCTGCGTCTGCGACGGGCTGCAAACTGACAAGTGTCTCCAACCCGAGCGTTCGATCGGCGCTGTTTGTCGTTAGCGTTCCTGTACCACCGGCTTCGAAGGTGGTGGAGGTGACAATCGCCGCCCGCAAAAACAGCGGCGCGCTGACAAGCGCGAGAACGATGAGAACTTTGTAGACGCTGCGTTTCACTGGAGCGGGGTGCCGGTAATGTGAGATAGCGTTGATTCTAAAGTTTCGGTTTGCTCCCGTCAGATGTCATTGTGTGAACTAATTACCATGCCCGTCGTGGGCTGGCGTGAAATGTAATCTACAGAATGGTTGTAACTGATTGAATTATAAGTATATTGATTCCGATAATAGCGTTGGGCCAAAGCATAGCTCCTCAGTCCTCTAAGCCACAGGTGACCAGATCATGATGTACGACAGTATTCTCGACACAATTGGTAATACGCCGGTGGTGCGGTTGCCCAACACCGGGCCGGATCATGTGGATGTTTTTGCCAAGATTGAGTCGTTCAATCCGATGGCATCGGTCAAGGACCGGCTCGCTTTCGCCATTATTAAAGATGCCGAGGAAAGCGGCGCGTTAAAGCCGGGTCAGACCGTAGTTGAGGCCACCTCGGGTAACACCGGCATCGCGCTGGCGATGGTTTGCGCGGTCACCGGCCACCCGTTTGTAGCGACGATGGTAGAGACATTTTCGGTTGAGCGTAGACGGCTGATGCGGGCGTTGGGCGCCAAAGTGATCCTGACGCCGGCGGCGGAGCGGGGTACCGGCATGGTGCGGCGCGCAGAACATCTCGCGGAGCAGCATGGCTGGTTTCTGG
>JBFJYC010000050.1:0-14243 GCA_041622815.1 Spongiibacteraceae bacterium
GCGTCGCCAGTTCGTGGCTGATTTCGCCGGCTACATTCGCCGGGCTGTTATCAAAATACAGCGCCCAGAACCATTCCATCATTTTACGGGTAAGTAAGTGACCTTCACCGCATTCTGAATAAGACGCTGTGCCATAACGGGCGTGGTGAGTCACCGGGTAAATCAGTAGTTGGCCGCGAAGGTCAGTCGCTGCAAATTTCCCTGCCTGCTGAGCGACCACTGCCGCGAGGTTGCCGCCGGCGCTATCGCCGGCTACGTAAATGCGCGCAGGGTCGACGCCGAGCGTTTTCAGCTGTGTTTGCAGCCACTTTAATGAGGCGATGGCGTCTTCCGCTGCGGCCGGAAACGGGTGCTCTGGTGCAAGCCGGTAGTCCACCGAAATAACAATGCTGCCGGATTCAACGCATAGTTGCCTGCAGCTTGCGTCCTGTGTACTGAGATCGCCGAGTACAAAACCGCCGCCATGGAAATAGAGTATGGCCCTGCGTGCCGGTTCATTATCTGCTGTGTGATCAGCCGGAGTATAAATTCTCAGTCCGATGGTCCGGCCTTCGCTGGTGAAAGCTGTGTCGCTCACCAAAAGGTTTTGTGGTTTGTGTTTGCGCCAGTTGAGCCATGCCATGAAGCGTATGACCAGGCGGAAAAGGACGACTTTGATCATTGTGACTCCGTCAGTGTGTTGATGGTTATCTGCGGCAGGGAAAATCAGATCTGCTGCTGAGCCGCAATCCAGCGCTGCACTTCCCGGTCCAGTATGGTCATCGGTACCGGGCCGTTGGATAGAATTAATTGGTGGAAAGCGCGGATATCGAAACGCTCGCCAAGCGCGCTTTCCGCCACACTGCGCAAATCGAGAAATTTCAGAAAACCCATTTTGGCAGCCGCCGCCGCGCCGGGTTTGACAAATATCCGCCGTACCAACCGGTCCGCGTGTTCTCGGCTGATAGGCGCGTTATCGATCATATATTCGACCGCGCGGTCAAAGCTCCAGCCTTTGTGGTGTACCCCGGTGTCAGCACCGAGTTGCACGGTGGCGATGAGATCGCGAACCAGCCGGCCGTAATCGTCCATCGGGTCACGATAGAAGCCGATTTCCCAGGGCAGGTATTCGGCATACAGTCGCCAGCCGCCGAGATAGGCGGGGGCATTATAGTGTCGACGGAACGCCGGTAGCGCCGGATTTTCAAACGCCATGGCAGTTTGCATATGTGTGCCGGGATAGGCTGCACCGAAAGTCGCGGCCATAATCTGCCATGCCGGAATTTCCTCGCTCTGGGCGAGGTTGAGCAACATGACGCCTTCGAGTTGCGGCGGCGAGTACACGGCTTTATAGCCAGAACCGTCGTCGTTTTCATCGGCAGATTCGACTACGCGTAGTGCTAAGCCGGATTGCGGTATGACCGTAAACAGTCGGTTCAGCGCCGGCAGTATTTCATCGAGTACGGCGTTCGCCCGGCCGGCCGCTCTATTCCCGTCTTGTGTGCCGGAGACGTAGTAGAAATTTTTATTATGTCGGGTGCGCAGTGCAAATTGCTCGCGGCTCAGATCGGCGCCGGTTCGTGCGATTACCTGTTCCATCTCCCGGTGTAGTAGCGTGATCTGATCGTTGGCGATTTGGTGCATTCGATCCGGCGTTGCATCCGAGTCGGTAAACTGTGCGAGCCGGCTCCGGTAGTAGGCGCGGCCTTCAGGGAGGTTCCAGATGCCGAGTTCCTCGGCCTGCGATGAGTGACGGATGACCTGATCACGGACTTTGCTAAAAGCGCGCCTGAACTGATTGCTCAAGGCGATTTGTGCCGCCTCGTTGAGATTTTCCCGCTCGTGTCCGCTCAGTCCCAGTCCATCAAGCTTTGCCGTAAAATCTTCTAACAGCGGGTGGATGCCCGGCGGATAGCTGGTCAACGGATATCGCTGCAGCAGGGCTTCCATCTGCAGGGCACTGCGCTGCAAGGTAAATCGGGGTGCAATGATGCCGGCGTCTTTGGCCTCGTTGAGCGCACCGACCACCTGATCTGCAGTGGTCGGCAGAACTTTCAGTCGCTGGATATAGGCGCGGGCGTCCGCGATATCCTCTATTCTGTGCCAGTCGATAAGCTGATTAATGACCTTGATATGAAAGCCGTCACGGGTGTTGACGGGAAAACTGAGCGGGGGGAAGGTATCAACCGCGATCTGCCGGTCGAGGGCCATTTCCATCAGGTCGTAGCTGAGGCGATTCTGCCGGTTCAGTTTCTGCCGCGCAAAGGCCGATAGGGCGGCTTTGACCTGCTTGCGCTGGCGGGCACTTTCGGCGGCGAATTCCAGTGAAAAATCATCCCACACGGCGGCGACGGACCTGTCGCCGTACTGTTGCGCGGTCATCGGGCTGCGCGCTAGCTGACGTTGGTGTTCGGCGGCGAGGAATGCCAGAAACCGTGCATCTATAGCCGAGGTGTCGCCTGTTTCGGGCTGGCTTGAGCAGGCAGCGAGCAAGGCGACGACGCACAGCATTCGGGTCAGTAGCAGCGGAGGTCGGAGCATGTCGGTGCGCTTCATTCGATCGGTGAAAGCATATAATCGGCTTATTCTTTCTATATCTGTCAGCATACGCATCGCAGGGCTTCGATGGTACTGTTGCGGTTGAATTTGAACTTTTGCCTGCGGCCGGCGTCGCAATCGTGGCCTGCCGCCTACATTAATCGGAAAAGAGGAATCCCATGAAAAAAATCGCATCTGTTGCTGCTGTCATTCTAGCCGTATTCAGCGCCGCCTGCGCTCCCCGAGAGGAGGCCGTAGCACCGACACCGGTATTTGAGCTGACCGCGCCGGGCGGTGACTACAAGCTTGATTTGACCCATGCCAGCGCGGCGTTTAGCGTCAGGCATCTCGGCTTATCCGACTATGTCGCGAGATTTACCGAGTTCGATGTGAAGCTAACCCTGAATCGCGATGATCTGAGCTTGTCGTCGGTGATGGCGACGATTAATCCCGCCTCTATTCGCACCGACTACAGTGGTGATTACAAAGCGACACACCCGAAGTCGGTGTTTGAAAGCTGGGATGAAGATCTGGCGATGAGCGATAAATTCCTCAATGCGGGTGCTCACCCTGAAATCAAGTTTGTCAGCACCGCGGTTAAAGATCTGGGGGGCGGCAAGCTGGCGGTCACAGGTGATCTGACGCTGCTGGGCCAGACCCGCCCGGTGACACTGGACACGCAAATTCTCGGCTCCCTTGCCGCGCACCCGTTCAGCAAAACCGGGGCACTGGGCCTGTCCGCAAGTACAACATTTAAACGCTCGGATTTTGGCATGGATTATCTGGTGAAGCCGGGCTTTGTCGGTGATGATGTCACGCTGATGTTTAACGGCGAGTTCCATCAAATTGTCCCCCGTTAAACGCTATACGGCCGTCGCGATTGTCCTCCATTGGGCGATCGCGATCGCGATTATTCTCAATCTGGGTATCGGTTGGTGGATGCACGAAGCTATCGATGCTGCGGCGAGCAGGGCACAGGCGGTGACGGCCTTTCAGTTGCACAAATCGATTGGCTTACTGGTTTTAGTGCTCAGTTTTTTGCGGCTCGCCTGGCGTTGGCTGAATCCGCCACCGCCACTGCCGGCGACGATGGGGCCGGCAAGCCGGCGTCTGGCGGTGCTTGTTCATTGGCTGTTTTACGCGCTAATGATTGCTGTGCCGCTTACCGGTTGGGTGATGGTGTCGCTGCAATGGCGGGGCGATGCGCCGCTCAATGTGCCGACGCTGTGGTTTGGCCTGTTTGAGGTGCCGCATTTGTTTGCGCTGCATGAGTCTGCCGCTGAATTGCGCGCGGGCTGGTGGGCAACGGCACTATCCTCGCATGAACTGCTGGCCAATCTGACGGCGCTGTTATTGATCGCGCATATTGCCGCGGCACTGATTCACCACTTTTACCATCACGATGATGTTCTGGCACGCATGTTTCCGGTGGCGCCACACGGTCCGCATGGCGCGGCAGCGCGGACAACCGTTGAGCGGCGTATTTTGCGGGCGGGCCGAGTGCTGATTGCAGTGAGTGTGTTAGCGCTGTTTTCACCGCTTCTGAATGAACCTGAGACAACGGATAGCGCCGGCGCTGTGAAGGCGACAAAAATTGAGTCGGCTGCAGGTGCTGCGGTAGTGGATGCGACATCGAGTTACATCAAATTTTCAGGCGAACATGCCGGCGCGCCGTTCAGCGGCCGCTTCACACGCTGGCGGGTTGATGCGCAGCTCGACGCCGCGACGCCGGAAAATTCTGTTGTTGAGGTGTTCATTAGTACCGGCTCCGCCGATACGGGCAATTCGCTGAATGATTCAACCCTGAAAGAAGCCGAGTGGTTTGACGTTGCACGCTACCCCGAAGCCAGCTTTATCAGTGGCGAAATTGTTCGTGGTGAAGGTGATCTGTGGCTGCTTAACGGCACGCTTACTATTAAGGATCGCACGGTGAGCGTCGACGGTTTGCGGCTGCGGTTTGCCGCAGATGGCGCCAGAGTGGACGGCGAGGTTTCTCTGGATCGCAGCGATGTCGATCTGGGTATGGAGTCTGACCCGACCGGCGAGTGGGTGTCGCAGGTGATTGTGGTAAAAGTTGCCGCTGATTTCCGCAGCTAAAAAACCGCCCGGAGCCGCCTGTGTTTTTTGATTTTATTTATTGGCGTAAAGTATTGCGCTTTGCGTGGGCGCAAAAACAATGGCCTGGGCGCAATAAGATGATGTGGCGGCTGCTTGTTGTTGTGCCGCTGGTCAGCGCCATTCATGCGCTGTTTTTTATCCTCGATTACCTGTTCTTTCCACGCTTGTGGCGGCAGCAGGTGGCGGCGCCGGTGTTTATCATCGGCCATGCGCGCAGCGGCACTACACTGATGCACCGGCTAATGGCAGCGGATGAGGGGCGCTATAGTTTTTTCCTGTTCTGGGAGACCATGTTTCCGTCGCTGCTCGAGAAAAAACTGATACGGGCGCTTGGCGTTGTCGATGGCTGGCTGGGTCATCCGCTCCTCAAGCGACTGCAGGCCTGGGACGAGAAAACCTTCGCACCGTTCCGGCATATACACGAGCAGGGTTTGTGGATACCTGAAGAAGACCAGTTTGTGATGCGCTCGGCCTTTGTCACCCAGCAATGGGCGCTCGACCTGCCGCTGATGCATGAGGTGGATATTTTTCATGTCGATGATATGGACGCGAAGCATCGCCGGCGCTGGATGCGGCACTATCGCGCCTGTGTTAAACGCCAATTGCTGTTACATGGCGGCGAGTGCACCCATCTGAGTAAGAACCCGCTGATGAGCGGCTGGGTCAATGCCTTGCTGGAGGAGTTTCCGGATGCGCGTTTCGTCGTCATGATGCGTGACCCGGTGCAGTGTATTCCCAGTAATCTGAAGCTGGTAGAACAGGTGTATCGGGCAGGAGGATGGACCGCTGAGCAATACGCAGCCTCGATGGCGGCGATGACGAATATATCTTTCGATACTTTTCATGTGCCGAAACAGGCACTGCAACAGCACCCGGACACGCCCCATGTCGTGGTCGACTATCGCCGGTTGACCAAGGAGCCGAAGGCGACCACCGAACAGGTCTACCGCGCGTTAAATCTGCCGCTTACCCCGCAGTTCAGTGACTACCTGGCGGTCCAGCAGGATCGCGAGCGCGGTCACTCGGCAAAGTTCGAATACAGTCTGGGTGAGTTTAATCTGGCGCGCTCTCGTATCGAGGCGGAGCTGGCCGGGTTCTATGAAGAGTGGCAATGGCCCCGGGAGGCGGACGTCGACCGCTAGCGCCCGTTATTCAAAGGTGCCGAATAGCTTGTCGTAGAGCAGGGTAATCGTAGCGTAGTTCCCCTTGTGCATATTTTCATGATGCACATGGTGCTTGGCGGTAATCCAGCTGAGGGTGCGGAACGGAAACTTCGGAATGTCGACAAAGGTGTGATTGATGGTGTTGAGCTGGGTAAAGATGACGTAAGTCACGGTTACCGTCACCACATGAAAGCCGCCGGTGAGCAGCGCGAGCACGGCCACGGTACCCATGAACAGTGACAGGCCGACAAAGGTTTCCAGCGGATGTACGTACAGGGCATCGATATAGGTCGGATTCCGCGCCTGATGATGAACCGCATGTATCTTGCGCATTTTACCGTTGCCGTGAAACCAGAAGCGGTGGCTCAGGTAATAGAAAAAATCGTACACCATCAGAATCACAACGATGTCCAGCAACACCTTATACCAGGGCGTTGACTGCAGATTCACGCAGAACGGCAGAATGGCGAAGAAAAACACCAGGTTGGCGTAGAGCCCGACTTTCTCGCTGCCTTTGACGACCGGCGGGTATTTGGGTTGCTCGTACTTGGGCTTGTCGCGCTCGCGGTTGATGCGCTTCATCTCCGCAAGATCCGGGTTTTTAAACGCCAGATACTTGCCGGTTTTGGTGGCCACGATAACGGCAGCCAGCGTCAGCAGGGCCGCTTGCCAGTGAAAATGCTGCAGCAGTGTTTGCAACCACTCCGTGTTCATTCGAGCACCCTCTGCCCTCAGAGCGAATCTGCGGTGTATTGCATTTCCGCACTGAGGCCGTCTTCGATCTGGCCTTTAATGAATTTTTCTACCTTGCCACCGATGACCGGAATTTTGACCTTCACCTTGTGGTCGATGGTGTATACAGAGCCCTTGCCTTCATCTCTCAGTGCAAACGCAGCGTTGATCGTGACCGGCTGGCCCTGAATGAGAATGGTCTGGTCGCCTTCCCAGCCATTGTCGGTTGCGCGCCATTCTTCAGTGACATGCATGGTTTGCCGGGGATCAAACATTTTTGCCAGAAAGGACGGCAGACCATCGCGGATTACGACACGCTCCATGGTCAGGGTCCAGGCGTCGTCATCCCCGCTGACATCACAGGTTGCGGACTCTTCGCCCAGATCAAGTGCCTGCTGAATGCGGAATTCTGGATCGTTCATCATGGTGCAGACTTCGGAGGCATCTTTTTTGAAGCTGAAACTGAGGGCCATGTCGTTACTCCTGTATTATGGGCGGATTGCCCGCACTGTCGTGGGCGCGTCGCAGTGTAACAATTTATGCAGGGCTTGAAACATTCAGAAGAGTTAACCGGGGCTTTAACCGCCTTCGCCGCCGAGCCGGGCTCTGTGCTCGATGGTGCACTGCTGGTGTCCAGGATTGTGAACCCCGACACTGACGTGGACTGGTGCCGCGCCCGTCTGGCGGAGCTGGCCGCATTGCTGCCTGCTGCCGCCGGTGCTAACGATGTCTCGGTGATGCTGGCCGCGCAGGGCTTCCGCGGCTCCGAGTCCTATTACAAATCGGAAAACAGTGCTTTGCAGTCGGTTCTCGAAACCGGGGAGGGGATCCCGATCAGTCTCGCAATGGTGGTCGCCGGGGTTTGCGAGGCGGCTGGTCTGGAGGTCACCGGGATTAATTTTCCGGGTCATTTTCTGGTGGCGGTTGATGGCGCGTTGATCGATCCCTTCGTCATGGAAGTATTGGATGAGGCGGAAGTCAGGGAGCGCTTACAGGGCCGCAATATGCCCGCCTCACAGGCATTGCTGCCGGCGACCCCGGTCGGCACCGTGTTGAGAATGTTAAATAATTTGTCCGGCATCGCGATGGCCAATGATGATGCGCCGCGCGCTTTGGAGCTGACTGATTTTAAATTGCTGCTGGCGGACGACGCACTGCCGGTCTATCTGGAGCGGGCTGACCTGTGGACGGAAATCGGTGCGATCGCGATGGCGCGCCGGGATCTCACAGCCGCCATTGGCTTGCTGCCGGAGGGCGCCGGCCGCGCGGAGCTGGAGCAGCGGCTTGAATTTCTGGCCGGCACGCCGTCGAGACTGCATTAATGGATGTTGCTGCCGGTCGTTTGCGGGAGCAGCTGCTACGCTTTGCTTCAGAACCGACTCCGGATTTAACGGCCACGACTGACGCGCTCCGCGAAGCCTTGCTCGCGCTGGGATCGGAGACTCCGGATAATCTCGCCGCCGTCGCGCGGGTAGAGGCGGGTTTGCTCATCGATGAGGAGGCGCCGGGGCTGGGTCTGCGCCTGACGGCGTCGGGCCTGGCGCTATCCACAGTACTAAATATGCTGGAGAGCTCGCAGATGCCTGCAGACCTGGCTGAATCATTGCCGCAGCTGACTCAATCGGACTATGCGGCGGTGCTACGGGTGGCTGTTTTAGTCCTCAGCGCCTTTGAAAATGCCGGCTCCGGTGTTACCGGGAGATAGCGGCACCCCGCGATTTTACTTAGACTGCACAACGATTAATCAAAGAGGATAGCCAATGCCGGAGCAGTTGCCCCAACGCCACGCCCTGATCATCATGCTTGAGATGCAGGAGCGGACTAATCGCAAGGTCGCTGATGACTGGGTCGCCAAGCAGTTCGAGTGGTACCGCGCTATCTGGATTGAATGCGCTGAGCTGATGGATCACTACGGTTATAAGTGGTGGAAACAGCAGCACGCCGACACTGATCAGGTGCAGCTCGAAGTGGTGGATATCTGGCATTTCGGCATGAGCGCGCTATTTGACGGCGACAAAATGCCGGCGACTATCGCCGACGAAATACTCGCCGACCTCGCCGGGCCGGCGCGTGAGAGCGGTGTGCTCGAGGCAACCGAAGCGCTGGCGGCGCACAGCCTGCAAAGCAAAGGTTTTTCAGCACGTTTATTTCGCGACCTGATGTTCGCGGCTGGGCTCGACTTCGACAGCCTCTACCGGCAGTACATTGGCAAGAACGTGCTCAATTTTTTCCGGCAGGATTTCGGCTATAAAGACGGCAGCTATATCAAATTGTGGGGTGGCCGCGAGGACAACGAGCACCTGATGGAAGTGCTGGCGGAAATGGACAGTGAGGCGGAAGGTTTTGCCGACGATCTGTACCAGGCATTGTCCGATCGCTACCAGCGTCTGGCGATGGCTGTCGAAAGCTAATAGCACCGTCCGCAGTAGCCAAACGATAACAAGAGCATATGGCCGACAAACTTTCTACCACAGCACTGGCGAAACGCCTCGAATTACCGGTATCGGATGTGTTCGAGGCGCTGAGTGCATTCGGCTGGATCAACCGCGCTGAAAACGGCAAGTGGGTGCTGACCCCCAAGGGTGAGTTCGAAGGGGGGCATTACTACGAAAGCAAACAATACGGCCGCTATATCGTCTGGCCGGAAAAAACTGTGTCCCACAAGGCGCTGCAGGCGCTGGAGAGCAGCAAGCTGCTATATGCGCCAAAAATGGGCGAAAAATGGCAGCTGCCGGGCCACATGGTCAATCGCCTGCTGGCGAATCTGGGGTGGCTGAAGCGCGGCTATCACGGCTGGCAGCTGACCGCGCTTGGCGCCACCCACGGCGGTGTGCAGATGGAGAATCAGAATACCGGCATGCAATACGTGATGTGGCCGCCGGCGGTGATGGAGCATCCGGCATTGGTTGAGGCGCTCAACCATTGCAGCCGTCCCGGAGAGCAGCCGGTTGCGGACGGCGGTGATGAAGATGATTTGTTCAGCAAAACCGAAGTGCAGCCGCAGACCAGTCTTGACGGCCACTGCTTTGTGGATCCGGGTTTAACGCGTATATGTGACTGGCTTTATCTCGCCGGTGTTGTACACGCCTGTGGTCAGCGGCTGCCGGTAGAGCTGCCACTGCGCGCTGATTTCTGGTTGCCACGGGATAAGGTTTATATCGAGTTTTGGTCCGCCCTTGGCGGCGCCGACCAATTGAAAACGCGGATGCAGCGTGCCGACATTTACCGTGAATTAAAATTGCAGGTGATCGATGTGCATCCGGAAGATTTGACGGTGCTACACGAATTTCTGCCGCGCCGGCTTTCGGAGCAGGGCGTGCATTACTACTGAGCCGGCCGGACAAAAATCATAAAAAATGCGACACTGAGCCGGTCACAAACGGAGAGAATAAATGAAAAAGTTGGGCGTATGGGTATTGGCTTCCGCAACAGCCTGGCCGTCGGCGGCGCTGGCGAGAGATTTGCTGCTCGAGGAGGTCGTCGTTACGGCCCAGAAGCGCGAACAGAATGCGATGGACGTGCCGGTGACCATCGATACGTTCTCGAATAAAGATTTGGAAAATACCGGCGCACTGGTGATTGAAGATATCGCGGCGTTTATACCCGGCTTCGATACCGGCGACGGTGTCACCCAGAACACCATTAAAATTCGCGGTGTTGAAAACTCCAATATCAGCTCCGGCCAGGATCCCTCGGTGGCCTCATTTTTTGACGAGGTGTATCTGCCCGCCGCCGCAGTCACCGTATCGTTTTCCGATATTGCGCAAATCGAAGTGCTGAAGGGCCCGCAGGGCACCTTGTTCGGTCGCAACGCAGCACTTGGGGTTGTGAACATGATCCCCAACCAGCCGAATATGGAAGAGCTGGAAGCCTTTATCATGGCCAAGGTGGGCAGCAGCGATATCCGCCGCTTTGAAGGCATGGTCAATGTGCCGCTGCGCGATGATATGGCGCTGCGTTTTAATGTGCTGACCAATCAGCGCGCAGCAAGCGCGGCTAATAGGTCCGGCCCGAAAAGTGCCGGTTCACCGTTAAATTCTCCCGATCCGCGGGAAGCGGACAATATCGCGGCGCGTTTAGCGTTTAAGTGGGATGTGACCGATAAGCTGGCGATGCAGCTCGCCTACGATTATGACAAAGTCGATAACGGCGCCAAAGCCGCCTACGGTCTCGGTCCGAATTCCGATTTTCCGGATGTCAAAGGCCGGCGGCTCGGTCAGGATACGATCGGCACGCCGGGTGAACGACGCGATATGTACTCGGTTATCGGTAAGCTCTGGTACGACATCAATGACAGTCTGACCATGAAGTTTATTACCAGCTACCGTCCTTATGAAACGTACAATCTGCAGGATGAGGACGGCACGTCCAGTGATATCTATCTGGATACCAATAATATCTATGACTCCGATATTTTTTATAACGAGCTACAGTTCAACTGGAGTGCGTCGTTTGCGGAGTTTGTGTTTGGTCTGAACTACAGCGAGGAGGATGTGTATCAGCGCACCGATGCCACTGGTAGTAAGGAACTAGTGGTCGCCGCGGTCGGCAGTGATTTCGGGCCGGGAGCGGTAATTCTTGCGGATTTCAGCGGTGTCGTGCTGAATGACTACACCACCGAAAGGCTAACCAATACCGGCGATTTTCAGAATTATGGTGTTTATTTCGACGCGGAAGTAACCGTGTTTGACTGGCTCAGCGTGCTCGGCGGTCTGCGTTATAGCGTCGATAAAAAGACCTTTACCTGGTTCACGCCGGATTACACCGGGACTGATCCCGCCGCCGGCGCCAACGGCGCCAACCTGATTTTCCCGGCCACCAATGGCGTCGAAGAGGGCTCCAAAAGCTGGTCCGATATTACCGGTCGCTTCGTCGTGAATGCGCAGATCAGCGAAGGCGCAATGGCCTTCTTCACGTATTCAACGGGCTATAAATCCGGTGGTTTCGATTCGCTCGCCATTGCCACTAAAGATGAGCCGCTCGACCCGGAAATCGTTGAAAATATCGAGCTGGGGGTAAAAGGAGATTTTCTCGGCGCCAGATTGCGTACACAGCTCTCGGCTTTTTACACCACCATCGACGGGCGGCAGGAAGTGATCGAATCACGTGATCCCGGCGCCACCGCAGCGCGCCCGGTGATTGTGAATGCAGACGAAGAGATCACCGGTTTTGAATGGACGTTGGATTATCTGCCGATAGAGGAGCTGCGCTTCGGCCTCGTGTTTACTCTGCGCGAGAATGACCGGGTGCGTGAGCCTTATTACGATTCGGCGGCGATATATATTTCCAATGATCAGTCGACAGCTTCCGCGCCGAAAGATTATACGATTACCGTCGATTGGCAGGTGCCGTTTTCGATTGGCAGCCTGTTCCTGCATGCAGACTATATTTTTAAAGACAATATCTCGCGTGATTCCGAAGATCACCGGGAAGTATTCAATACTTTTCCGGGCTACGCTGAAGATACCAAGATTATCAATCTGCGTCTGACCTGGGTATCAGACGACGGTTATGAATTCTCGCTCTGGGGCCAGAACCTCGATCACGACGATTCCTTCGGCACGCCGGGTGGATTAATCGCCGGTATTACCGGCGATTATGTGGTCGAAATACAGAAAGAGGCGAGCTGGGGAGTGGATGCCAAATGGACGTTCTGAAGCGAGGGTAGGGTGCTTAGCTGCTTGCGGAGAACACCGCATTAATCTGCGCCGCCAATAAAAAATCCCGCTGTGACAGGCCACCCACATCGTGGGTGGTCAGCTCAATTTCTAATTTATTGTAGACGTTAAACCACTCGGGGTGGTGGTCGGCTTTTTCGGCGAGTATTGCCACCTGCGTCATAAAGCCGAAGGCGGTGGTGAAGTCTTTGAATTGCAGGCTGCGGAACAACTTACCGTTACGCAGCGACCAACCCGGAATATCTTCCAGCATCGATTGCGCGACGTCTTCGGCAATCTTTACCCGCAAATCGGCATCTCCCGGTTGGCTCATCAGTGCATTGTCCGCAAATAGTCGATTGTACCCGTTACACCGCCATCGGGCGCAAGCCCAGCGTGTCGTCCGCGGCAAATAATTCACCGAGTTTTCTCAGCTGTACATCACCGTTACCCAATGAATGACTGATGTGCTTAGCCCAGAGGAAGAAGCGGTGAATCGGGTATTCGACATCGGCACCGATACCACCGTGCAAGTGCTGTGCGGTTAATACCACGCGATGGGCGGCGTCGCAGGCCCAGTATTTTGCAGCGCGGACTTCGGCACGGGCGTCGAGGCCTTCGCTGAGGCGCCACAATGCCAGCCAGTAGGTAGAGCGAATGCCTTCCACGTCGATGTAGCTGTCCGCCATCCGCATTGCCAGTGCCTGGAACGTGCCCAGCGGAATACCGAACTGCTTACGTTCGCTGATATACGCTGCGGTGCGGTGCATAGCGGTCTCTGTGACACCGACTTGCATCGCGCATTGGGCGACATTGGCGTGCTGCTCCAGCCAGTCGATGATTTCCCCGCCCTGACCGGCGCTGCCGAGCAGCTCGGCGGTACTGAGTTTTACGCCGCTGAGCGTCAGGCGGGCGCTGCGCGCGCCCAGCAATGAAACATTTTGTGCTTCGATAGCGACGCCTGCGGTATCCGCGGCAACAATAAAGACGCTTTTTTCACCGGTTGCGGTGGTCGCGGGTACTAGAATGATGCCGGCATGGCTGCCATCGGGCACTGCGGTCAACTCGCCATTCAGTGTCCAGTCATCGCCATCCTGCGCGGCGAGGACTTCGCCGGCAACCGCCTCGTTCATGCCGAGTTCGGCAATGGCTGCGCTTAGTTTAAGTTCGCCGGCACTGTAGGCTGTTAAGTACTGCTTTTTCTGCGCCTCGCTGCCAAATTGTTTGATCGGCAGGGCGCCGAGCACAGCGCTGGCAAACAGTGGTATCGGCGCAATATGTTTGCCTTGCTCCTCGAGCATCATGCACAGCTCGACAAAGCCGAGTTCGCTGCCACCGAATGCTTCGGGTACAGCGACGCCGAGTAAGCCCTGTTGGGCGAGAATCTGCCACAGATTGTCGTCGAATAATTCCTGCTTGCGGCTCATTTCCAGCAACCGTTCGTCGCTGGCGTGATCGCTGAAAATCTGCGCGGCGAGATCGCGGATGGCGGTTTGGTCTTCGGTAAACGAGTAGTCCATGGGTTATCTCCGTAACGGGGCGCGTCAGGCGCCGCTGGCTGATTTGTGGTGTTTGTTAGAGGTCATATATTGCAAATTGCGGGTGTAGCTCAATTGTTCCTGCGGCGGATGCTCCAGAAACAGCGCGCGATAAAACATCACCGCCAATAGCTCCGCCAGATCTTCCGGTGAACGGCTGGCAGCGCGCAGGGTTTCGCTGCGCTGAATAAAGTACTCGCGCAGCAACAGCTCCATATTGCCGGCCAGCGAGTAGGCAATCAGCAGTGGTTGATGCTGATCAAAGCCGGCTTTAGGGAATAGTTTCGGCATCAGTTCAACCAGCCACATCAGTTGCTCGCGAAAGGAACTGCGGAGCAGGGCGGAGAATCCGGGGTCCTCATCCGCCAGTTGCAGCAGGCAGCGCATCAGGCCGGGACGCTTGGCATAACTCTCCACGGTGATCAGGCAGTGGGCGTAGATACGGCCGTACCAATCGCCGCGTTCGACGCCTTTCTCGATGTTGTCGAGGTTGCGCGATTCGGCGACAAAGTCTTCGA
>JBFJYC010000051.1:0-14175 GCA_041622815.1 Spongiibacteraceae bacterium
CCTGCAAACTTGCTATGGTGGCAGCCGATTTTAACGGCGGAACAATAACAATGAGCAATGCACTACCCTCAAGCGGACTTCAACTGCGGTCGCTGGTGACTGACGACGGACACTTGAAACTGTTTCTGGAGTCAGCTGCAATACCGGAACCCGGTGAAAACGAAGTGATCGTGCGCATTGAAGCCACGCCCATCAACCCCTCAGATCAGGCAACGCTCATCCTGCCGGCTGATGTCAGCACCGGCGAAACCAGCGGCACAGGCGCCGACACGACCTACACCGCCAAGTTGCGCAGCGGTATTCAGAGCCGCGTCAAGCCGCGTATCGGCAAACCACTACCCGCCGGTAACGAAGGTGCGGGCACCGTTGTAAAAGCCGGCAGCGGTGAAGCCGCGCAGGCCCTGCTGGGTAAAACGGTCGCCGTTTTGGACGGCGCGCTGTACTGCCAGTACCGCAAAGTAAATGTTATGCAGTGCATGCCACTCAACGAAGGCACGACCGCTAAAGAAGGCGCTTCCTGCTTTGTCAATCCGCTAACCGCACTGGGTTTTGTGGAAACCATGCGCATGGAGGGTTTCAAGGCCATTATCCATACCGCCGCCGCCTCAAATCTGGGCCAAATGCTCAATCGTATTTGCCTCGATGACGGCATCGATCTGGTGAATATCGTGCGCAAGCAGGAACAGGCCGATCTGTTAAAAGCCCAGGGCGCGAAGTACGTCTGTAATTCCAGCGACGACAGTTTTATGGCGGACCTGACCGCTGCCATCGAAGCAACCGGTGCCTATATTGCATTTGATGCTACCGGTGGCGGCGATCTCGGCAGCCGCATACTGACCTGCATGGAAAGGGCCGCGTTGAAAGACGTTGAGCTACCCGGCCCCTACGGCTCCGACACATTCAAACAGCTGTATATCTATGGCGGTCTGGATATGTCACCGACGGTCATCAGCCGCAACTTCGGCTTTAGCTGGGGTATCAATGCCTGGCTGCTGACGCCGTTCACGCAGAAGGTGGGCATGGAGAAAACCATGGAGCTCCGTCAGCGCGTAGCCGACGAGATCAAAACCACTTTTGCCAGCCACTACAGCGACGAAATCTCGCTGATTGAAGCACTGCAAAAAGATACCGTAGCGGCCTACAGCCAGCAGGCTACCGGCAAGAAATTCCTGATCAATCCCGCGAAATAGCTGCAGCAAGCGCGCATTGACATGCCTGTATTCGCGGCGTCTAATCCGTCAATGCGCCGTATATCCTGCCAATTTTCTGCCGCTGCGCTTGGCGCGGTGTTTTTACTGCAAAGTCTGTTGGTTGTTGCGGCACCGTCCTGTCATACCGCCGGCACAGCAGACCTGATGGCGGATATGCCGGAACACCATGCGCATCATCAGAGCACAACCGGCGACAGCACCGATAAAACAATGCCGATGCAACATGGCGCCGGTCATCACGAGGGCGTCGATTGTGACTGCGGCTGTCTGGCCCATGGCAGCGCAGCCGGTGTTGTCCTCGGCGCATCCGCATGGCCGGCGACAGACATGCGTCTATACCGGCAAATTACCCTGCTGAAATTCCCCCGCCACGAAAACAGTATACCCTCTCAACTATTCCGCCCCCCGATCTCTGTCTGATTCCCCTGAGTCATCGATGTGACCGTTGCGTGCGGTCGCGGTGTTATTCAGTTGTTATGGAACCTGACACAAATGAAAGTAATCGATTTGCGTCGCCTCTTGTCGGCGACATTATTGGCGATCACCGTCGCCGGCTGTACAACGCTTCCCGCCGACCACGGCTGGGGCCTCGCCCGGGCAGAACTTGCCGGACGCTCCCCGTCGCTGGCCGGCCGCTCCGCTAACCCGGGCGCCGATGCCGATGCGGTTTTTATCGCCGTCGAAAACCTGCTCGCGCAACCGCTGACACTACCCGCTGCGCTGAGCGTGGCATTGTTGCAGAACCCGCGGGTACAAATTGCATATGAAAAACTCGGATTGGCCAGCGCCGACTGGCTGGCGGCGAGTCGTTTATCCAATCCGGTGCTCTCCGGCGCATTGCTCGACTCTGACGAACCCGGCACGCGGCGCCTGAAGACACTGGGGCTGGCGCAAAACTTTACCGACATATTATTTCTGCGCGCCAATACCCGCATCGCCGACGCAGATATGCAGGTCGCCAGACTGGAGGCGGCAGCCGCTATTCAATCGCTGGCGACAGAAGTTGCCGCGGCCTGGTATGCCGCGGTCGCTGCAGAACAGGTACTCAAGCTACGGCAGCTGATTGCCGCTGCCGCCGATGCATCGATGCACTTAGCCGAACGCTTCCACGCTGCCGGTAATATCAGCCTATTGGAACTCGCCCGCGAACAAGCGGCTGCACATCAGGTACAAACAGAGCTGGCTGCGGCGCGTGCCGAAGCCACCGCTGCAATGTCTGCACTGAATGCCTTGCTGGGCCTGCCCGGCCCCGCCGGGCTGGAGTTAGCGGCAGCGCTGCCACTCCCCGTTAGCACTGTCACTGATGTCGAAGACCTGATTGATCTGGGTCTGACGCGCCGCTTTGATGTAGCGATACAGCAAAAGCATATCGAAAGCCTGCAACGCACCGTGGCGCTGGCACAGTCGCTGCGCTGGCTGCCTTTTATCGAAGTCGGCGTCGAGCGTGAACGCGAAACCGATGGCGCGCGTTTGCGCGGCCCGACAATGGCAATAGAGCTACCCCTGTTCGGTCGCAACAAAGCCCCGATGCTGCGCGCGGAGTCGGCACTCGCCATGGCGCAGGCTGAGCTGCAGTTACTGCAGGGTGACATCAGCAATGTAATCGCGGCCGCCCATGCGCAAATGAGTGCCGCCGCTGAGCAGGTTGCGGTCTATCGCAGCGCACTGGTACCGGCCCGCGCAACCATCGTCAAGCAAATGCAGTTGCATCAAAACTATATGCTGGTCGGCCAGTTTGAATTACTCAAAGCCAAGCGCGATGAGTTAGAGGCCTACGAGGGCTACCTGCATGCGATAAGAGATTACTGGACGTCGCGGGTCGCACTCAGCGTTGCCACCGGTGGCGAGTTGCCCGGTGATGATGCACAGCCCTCACCGGCCGTAACCGCCCCTGAGATTGCCACTCCGCCAGCCAGCGAACACAAAGGACATCACTAATGGTTAAGCGCAGAAATATTATTCAATCCATCGGCCTGGGTGGCGCGGGCCTGCTCGCCGCCAATGAGGTAGCGCAACATGAACACCACACCATGAAAACCAAACCGGTGAATGCCGCAGCCGTGAAACGTCACCCGCAGGGCTACCTGCCGGTGCAAACGCTCAATGGCTGGACCCTGCCCTACAAAATGAAAGACGGGGTTAAGGAGTTTCATTTGGTCGCCGAGGAAATCGAGCACGAGTTTGCACCGGGCACCCGCGCGACGTGCTGGGGTTACAACGGCAGCACGCCGGGGCCGACGATCGAAGCCGTCGAAGGTGACAAGCTGCGTATTCTGGTCACCAACCGGCTCGCCGAGCCGACCACCGTGCACTGGCACGGCATCGATGTCCCCGCCGGTATGGATGGTGTGGCCGGCCTCAACCAACCGGCGATCGGACCGGGTGAAACCTGGGTGTACGAATTTACGCTAAATCAGCACGGCACCCATATGTACCATCCCCATGCCGATGAGATGACGCAGATGGCCTACGGCATGATGGGGGCTTTCGTGATTCACCCGAAGACACCGGAAGCGGTGCCGGTCGACCGGGACTATGTGTTTATGCTGCACAACTGGGCGCTGCATCCGGGCACCTACCGGCCGGATCCGGCGGTGATGCAGGCCTTCGATCTGTGGACTTTCAATAGTAAGGTGTTTCCGGCGACCGAACCCTTGGTCATGCGCACCGGCGAACGGCTGCGCGTGCGTATCGGTAATTTGTCGATGTGGAATCATCCGATTCACCTGCACAGTAACCCGTACTGGGTGACCGGCTCCGATGGCGCGCGCTGGCCCGAGTCACAATGGCGCCGGGAAACGACGGAGATTGTCGGTGTCGGGCAGATGCGCGATATCGAGTTTGTTGCCACCGAGCCCGGCGATTGGGCCTTTCACTGCCATATGGCGCACCACACCATGGGGCCGATGGGCCATGAGATCCCCAATCCGACGGGTGTCGACCAGCGCGGTGTCGCCGGCGAAATTCAGAAGCTATTGCCCGGCTACGGCGCGATGGGTAAGCACGGCATGTCAGAACACAGCAAGCATGTAGCGATGGGTTTACCCGGGCCGGAAAATACCCTGCCGATGATGGCCGGCCAGGGGCAATTCGGCCCGATCGAGATGGGCGGCATGTTCACGGTGCTGAAAGTCCGTGACGATCAGGCACCGGGCGATTTCTCGGACCCCGGCTGGTACCGCTATCCCAAAGACAAGATCGCGCGCAAAGTGTCCACAGACCCTAATTTCGGATCTCCGCCACGCCGCGGGAATCAATAGCGTATTATTGTAAAATTAACCCGCCGGATTCACGCGGGCATAGACGATTTCAAAGAGGAGCAATCGAGTGGCATACGAGTTAACCGGTAAGATCAAATTAATTCAGGATGAGCAAACCTTCAACAGCGGCTTTCGCAAGCGCGAAGTGGTGGTCACTGTGGAAGATGGCAAGTACCCGCAGGAGATCTCGCTGGAGTTCGTGCAGGATAAAGCCGACCTGCTCTCCAACTTTGCACCGGGACAGGGCGTCACCATCAGCTTCGATATCCGCGGGCGCGAATACAACGGCCGCTATTTCAACAATCTCAACGGCTGGAAGATTGTCAGTGCCGACGGCAGTGCCGGTCAGGCGCCGCCCGATGACAATACGCCGCCGCCTTATGAAGACGAAGATATTCCGTTTTAAGTCCTGCCTAGGGATTCCTACACACTCGCGTTTGCCGGCCTTCGGGTTACAATCTCCGGTCTGATTGATATAAAAATCGCGGGCGGACGGCCTCTGTCCGCTGACAAATTCTAAAGCCGACCAGGAATCGATGTATGCCTGAGAAAATTTCCGTTCAACACCCGCTGGTTATTCTGCACGGCGATGAAATGGCGCAGGTCGCCTTCGATCTTGTGCTGGAGCGGTTTGTCACCCGGCATCTGGATATCCCGCTGGTCGAAATCGACCTGTCCGCAGAACAGCGTTTGCTGACCAACGGTGAAGTCGTCAACGAGGCCATTGCCGCACTGAAGCAGCACGGTATCGGCGTAAAGAACGCCGGCATGACGGTCAATCGCAGCCAGCTGGAAGCGCTGCTGAAAAAGCATCCGGAAATCGACGGTAAAAAGCTGAATAAGCTGGCCACCAAATCGCCTAACGGCGCGATACGTGCCGGCATCGGCGGCAATATCACGCGCGAAGACATCCCCTTTAAAAATCTGCGTCCGGTGCGCCCCAATTGGATCGACCGCGATATCGTCGTCGACACCATGGAAGACGGCGGCATCAAGGACAGCCACAATGAACTGTCCGCCGATACCGGCATTGCAAGGCTGGTCTTCGTCGGTGCATCCGGTGAACCGGTAGAACTGCACCGCCGCAGAATCAACAAGGGCGACCCCTGGTTGATTGCCGCAAACGATATCGACGAAGTGCGCGAGTGGGCACATCGCTTTTTTCAGCGCGCACTGGAAGAGAAGCGCGATGTGTATCTGGGTCTGAAAGACACCGTGATCGCCGGTTTCGACGGCGTGATGCGCAGCGCCATCGAAGATATTTACAACGCCGATTACAAACAAGCGCTGGCGGATGCGGGGCTCGCCTATCACTATGAACTGATCGACGCGCAGGCCGCGCGTATCGTTGCCAATCCGCCGGAGCGTGCGATCTGGGGCGTGCCCGACAATACCACCGGACGCAAACTCCAGAAGCTGGTCGACCGGCTCAAAGTCTGGGGCATTCCGGAGCGGGAAGCATCAGCTTCGATATCGCGTATGAGCGCCGGCGGCGGTGACCAATACGGCAGCTTTAATATGGAGATCCGCGAAGACGGCATCATCAAGGTGCTTGTCGACGGCGAAGAAAAACACGCCCGCGATGTGAAAGCCGGCGACCCGATTATGTTTATGCATAACGATCGCACCGCAATTCGCGACTGGGTGTATCAGGTATTCCGTGATGCCTCGCGCAAGAACAAAGAGATTTATTTCGGACTGAAGCGCGAGTACATGGAGTACGACGATGTCTTCAGCAATGTGATCGCAGAGGTGCGCAAGGATCTGGCTAAAGTAGGCAATGTACCCTCCTTTATGATCATGCGGCCGTCACGGCAGCTGACCAAGATGATTACCGACCCGCCGCGCAACGCCTTGTATCCGGCGCTGAATCTGGACGGCGATATTTTCTCAGACATCGCCGCGGCGCTGGGCGGCAGCCTCGCCACCGCCAGCTCGATTATCGAAAGCGTCGATAACACCATGCTGTTTGAAGCACCCCACGGCACCGCGCATGATCTGTACCTGCGCTATCAGGAGACCGACGGTAAAGAAGCGAATTTCAACTCTTCCGCACTGCTCTATGCGGTGGCCAATGCCCTGGAAATGATTGCCGAGCGTGAAAACAATACGGCTCTGATGGACTACAGCTGGGATATTAAAGAAGCGCTGATCGAAACCGTGAATCAGGGCACTATCACCGGCGACATCAAAGGCAAAACCACAAACCCGGAAACCGAAAAATTAGTCGATATGTTTGGCTTTTTAGACGCCATAGAAGCAAACCTGAAAACAATTAGCGCCTGAGTAGTTCCGACCTTATCGCTGTTCAAGCATGACACTGACGGTCTGCGCGGTGGGCACCACCAGCGGACCGAACTGGTTATAAACTGCGACGTCTGACGCATCCCGCCCGTAACCAATTGCCACATAGCCGCCGCGCTTAACGGGCTGGGTTGCATCGAAGGTATACCAGCGGTCAGCGACATAGGCCTCAAACCAGGCGTGCATTTCCATCGGCTGCAAGCCGTACAGATAGCCCACCACCATGCGCGCCGGAATGCTAAGGCCGCGGCAAAGCGCAATACCGAGATGGGCTAAATCCCGACAGACACCGATTTTTTGCTGGTAAACCTCGATCGCCGAGAGCGGCGAAAAGCTGCTGCCCGGCTGATAGTTAATCGTATTGCGCAACCAATTCTCAATTTCCGCCACCTGATCGTAACCGGGCAGACGGCTGGCGGTGATATCGGCGGCCAACTCCCCGAAACGGTCGGATTCGCAATAACGGCTCGGCAGTAAGTACTTGAGCACATTATCAGGCAGGCAGGCGACGTCGACGAATACACCGCCCGGCAATTCGTCAACGCTGTCCGCCGTGAGAATCGTGGCCGATGTCGCCACCGTGAAGTCGCCGGGCGGCGCAATCAGCCGCTGACACAAATTGCCGCCATCATCGGTGAATTCAACGGCAGGCACGCTGGGGAAAAGCTGATATTCCTCACTCGCTACCCACTGCTGCGCGCCGCTGCGCGGCCGCAGCATTAACACAAAAGGTGTCGGGCAACTGATCGAAAATCTCAGCTCACAACTCGTACGCAACCACATAGTTAACGCCTCAGAGCTTTTGATTACTGCGCCGGCTGCTCGATCACCTGCACATCGACAGTCATGGTGGCGCCGGGAGGGCCATGAAACGAACCCGCTACCGGTGGTACGGACTCCGGCAGGCGCGCCACCGCGACCGCTATATGGTCATCGCCCACGATACTGCCTGTGGACGGGTCGAAGCCCTTCCAGCCGGCACCCGGTAAAAAGACCTCCGCCCAGGCGTGGGTTGAGCCGGAGATAGCAATCGGCGAATCGGGGTAAATATAGCCACTGACAAACCTTGCGGCAAAACCCAGCCGCTGCGCCGCCATCATGAACAAATAGGCTGAATCCCGGCACGATCCGGTACCCCCGCTTAGGGACTCGTCCACTGTTTGCACACCCTCTTCTTCCCGCATGCGATACACCAGCGTACGGTAGATCGTCTGGTTCAAGCGCAAGAGCAAGGCAAAGGTATCTATCTGCTCGCCGGTCTGCCAAACGCTATCAACCAGTCCGGCTAGCAGCCGGGACTCCGGGGCAGACGAGGTATTCATATAGGGTGACAGAGAGATAGCGTCTTCATCGGTATACCTGAACGGATAAGCAACCGCATAGTCGGCGACCAGAAAGTCATGTGGCTGCTGATTGTATTGTTGAATCATGACCTGACTTTCAATTTTCAGGCTGCGGGTACTCTCATTAAAGGTCGCGATAGCTACCGAGTTGCCTTCGACATCCCGGTGCCAACGAACTTTTGCCGGTGGCGAGACCTCCAGCGTCGAACTTTCAATCCGCAACTCATGCCCTTCCCGCGGGCGCAGCCGCAAGGTGTGTGCCCCCAGCTGCACAACACCGGAAAACTCATAGCTTGTCGTATGACAGATCTTATACCGTTTCACAATATTTGAGTTACCTCGCTCCCGGGCCCGCCCGGGGTCAGGCAGGCTTTACGCGGAGCCTCTGAATTGTAAGCTAATTGGCCCGCTTTTAAGCCGGCATTTTTTTAATTATTCCCGCACCGCGTTTATCCGTCTATTTCGTTATATTTAAACTCACCGTCAACAAACCGCGCCGTGAAATCCCGAAGCCGGCGCATTGATCACAAGCGTTAACGGTTGCCCGCCCGGCTCCGGCGAATGCTGCGCCTCCCAGTAGCCATCACCAGACTTGGCGTCGCCCATGCAGCGCAGCCTGCCGAAGAAGTCATGCTCTATCTCAAGCGGAGGATTACCAAAAACGACTTCCCTGAGCTCGCTCCACATATCCCGGGGCCATTTGCAGCTGTTCAGCGTTAAGGCGATCTGGTTTCGGGCGACGCTTCAATGATCGGCAAGTCTACACTGCCACTGACAGTCACACGATTACCACTCCATGCGGTGCCGGTATTGGGCTGGCCCGCCGGCTGTGCAGCATGGTTTTCATACTGGTCATGCCGCGCATAGAGCAGCAAGCCCACCTGATCACCGGCATGCAGATCCTCGGCAACGCCAATAAGGTTGACCGGTGCCTGAGCGGAACTGACGCGCGGGTCTGTGGAGATAAACGGCTGTACCTGATCGTCCACCAGTATCAGATCGCCGCCATTGCGCTGTATACCGATACCGATAAATACACCGGCTGCCGGGCCGGTAGCCGGCGTCGGGTCTGCATTACCAGCGTCGGCGCTTACAACGAGATTAGCAATGGGTACACCCGCCAGTACTTGTGGCTCTGTGGCAACAGTTCCGAGCGGAATGAACGTGGCGGCGGAAGTCGGATGGTTGTCATTGTGATGATCCGCACCGCTTAATGACGTTGCTGCAATCGGTACGCGAAACGCCTGCGTACCGCGCGGCACAGCATCCAGATATACCGCCTGATTGTCATCGAGCGACAGACAAACCCTGGGCAGTGATGTCGCCGCTCCGCCCTTCAGCTTCTCACTCAGCCAGGCCGTAAGGGTCGTAATAGTATCTATCGGGCCACAGAACGAAAGGCCTAGCTCTCCCTGCGCCCCGGCGCCGGCCCGTAGCGCTCTGATACCGTGCCCACCTTCGTGGGACAGCAAACGAACATCGCCGCCGCCCTGCTGTAAAAATTCAAAGCCCAGTACGCCTTGGTTTAAGTTGAACAATATGTCGCGGTTGCCCTGCAGCCATAACACATCCACATCAGGCATCACAAAGCCCGCGCCTTCCGACATGGTCTTGAGACTATTCAGGATGAACACATTCTGCGCTTCCTGACTCGCATCAAGTTGCTCCCGCGTGACGCTGGTAAATGCGCCCTCAGTGCAGGCCCGCGCGACTTCTGTTGAAAGTTGCGCCATATCACTTTGCGCACGCGCGCATAAGCCCAGACCATAGGCTTTCTTGATAACGCCGTTAGGCAATAAAGCCTGTCCAAAATCAAACCATGTCGCGCCGGGCACCAAGGCGTCAATACGCGGGTCTTCACCCGCCAGCATCAACTGAAATGCACCGCCGTAGCTGCCGCCGAGCGCACCCATCCTCGGATCGCCGGGTGCATCCAGCGTTAAATCCAGATTTGCCAGAGCCCAATCAACGACCGCTTTGGCATCCTCGATCTCATAGTCGGGTGACATCCCGTGCGCCCCGTCATCGGAGCCATTATCACCGTCATCGTTGCGTCCGAAGCCACGTTCATCGTAGGAGATAACAGCGAACCCTGCCGCCCACAGTGCCTCGACCTGACTATCAACCAGATCAAAGAAATTGCGACTGCTATCGCTCGCATCACCGGGGTCATTATTATCGACATCCGACTGAGAATAGCGGCTGCCACCCCAGCCATGACTGTTCAGAATCAGCGGGTAGGTATCGCCTTCGTTATGAGCCGGTGTATATACCGTCGCCCGTATGATAGTGGTGGCTGCCTGTGTCGCGGCATTTATCACCGGGGACTCAATATCAACGTCCCTGCTGCTCGCCGCTACCGGCGCGCCGCGACCAATTGAAGCTACTGAGACAGAGGATGACGAACTGCCGCCACCGCAAGCTGTCAGCAATACAAAACCAATTACACTATACAAGCCGCATCTACGCATCAAAACCAACTGATAATATGCCGAGAAAGTGGGGACCTTAGCAATTCGATATACGTACTGTTATCAGTAATTCTCCAGCTAATCGCGGTTTCCGGCGGCACAGCAACAAGCGCAAGTTCGTACGTTAGCGTGCTATCGTACTTCCGGCCGGAGCCCTCAGTCTACAATGACTCTGCCGCCAAGCTTCTTAAAATAAGCACCATTACAAATAGCACAAGCGCCCCAACAAGCAGTACGCTCAGCCCGCCACTTTGTCACGCGGTGGCGGACAATATGTCCATCTTACGACACGCTTAGAAACGTTTCGAAGAAAGGAGCTGACCATGAGCATGAATCGAAGAGACCCTTGGAATATATTCGATCAATTACAAAACGATATTAACCGGGCATTTGACGTACGTGGCGGTAGTGGCGACGCGAGTATAGGCGCGACCAGCGACTGGTCGCCGGTAGTGGATATCGTTGAGTATCCCGACAAATTTGTACTTCTCGCGGACATTCCGGGTGTGTCAGTCGGAGATGTAGATTTATCGCTGGAGAACAGCGTGCTCAGCTTACAGGGTATACGACAGGCCGTCGCAACCGGTGATGACGGCACCTTAAAACGCGCAGAGAGGGCCCGCGGTAGCTTTTTCCGGCGCTTTGTTCTGCCCGATACCGCCAGTGCTGATGAGGTAACCGCGACCGGCAAAGATGGGGTAGTGGAGATTGTTATCCCGAAAGCACAACCCGCTAAACCTAAAAAGATCACCGTCCGGGCCGACTAATTTTCACGAGGACTTCTTCTTATGAAAACCTTAAAGAAAATGAGCGAAGACATTGGCCGGACTTGGGACACTATTTCCGATGGTTGGCGCGAACTAATACACCGCTGCACGGACTCTCTGACCCGCTTCACAAATGATGATGCACAGGGAGAGGTAGATATCGCGACCAAGCCGGCACAGTGGGGGCTTCTTGCCGCTGATATCGCGACCACAAAAGATCATGTCATCGTCCGCCTGGAAGCACCGGGGATGCGTTCAGACGACTTCAACATTGAGGTGCATGACGACCGGCTGGAGATTTCGGGCGAAAAACATGCCGAGCGAACCGAGAAGGGACGCGGGTTTGTCCGCACCGAGCGCGCTTTCGGACGCTTTCACCGCAGTATTCCGTTACCGGCGGAAGTCGATGTAGACGACGTCAAAGCAAACTACAAACACGGTGTGCTGGAAGTCGAACTGGCAAAACACGAACGTGCCAAAACCCGCAAAATCAAAATCACGGCAAGATAGAAATACGTGCGTCGCTTCGGTTCCGACTTAAAATAGCGACGCGCTATACATGCCTAACAACTACTAAGACACGAATATAACCACGAAAATTCCGATACAGACCAGCGGCACACCGATCTTGCAACGCTTCTGCGGAATTAGCGTTGGTTCAAGCTCCCGCAAACGCTAGAATGCAGCCCGATTCAGAACCAAGACCTCACGGAGATGACTTTGACCGAGCCGGAAGCAACATCCGAACATGCCAGGCAGGCGAATGCCTTGCACCACCCGGCTACCGGTGACGTCCCCGAAGCGATCGATCGCACCGGACTAAGCTTCAAAGAAATTATCAAACAGGCGTTTAGTCTAATTTTCCAGTTGCAGAAGAAACAGGGCCTGAAACGCGCTACAGATCTGCTGGAGACCAACCCCGGGTCGGTCATTATCGCCGGTATATTGGCGGCGATTTTGTTTTTTGCCCTCTGCTATGGCGGAATGCGCCTGGCCCTGTATTTATCGGGGGTTGAGCTAGCCTAGTCCCGAATATACGTATTGCTTAGTGGCGCTTTTGACAACAGAGTGTGACCCACATCACGATGATGACTGTGTAATTTCATTACTATCAATCAGTTAATGAATTCCTGTCGAGGAGTGCCAAATGGCGATCAACCCGGTCAATACTAGTATTCAGGGCATTCAGAAGGGCCTGCAAAGCGCCTCTAAGGTCACTCAGGACATCGCCACCGTTGCCCAGAACGGCGACTTGGATCTTGGCAAATTGGCCAATGCCGCCGTTGATTTGGCCGAAGCCGAGTTGCAGGTTAAAAGTTCCGCCGAAGCCCTGCGCGTCGAGAACGAGACGCTCGGTACACTGCTGGATGTTACCGCCTGACCGGTAACACCCACGCCGCAATCAAACTCCCCCGCTACGCCGCCGTAACAAGCTCCGGATCAAACGTAATCGGCATCGACTTGATGCTGTTCACAAAGTAGTCCCGCACAAACTGTACCGGCTCAGCAAATCGGGGATTCTTCAGACGCGGCAGAATCTCCTCAAACATCACGATCATTTCCAGCCGCGACATATGCGCGCCGATACAGAAATGTTCGCCGTTGCCGAAGGCACGATGCTGTGAAGCCAGTTCCGGGTTGCGCCGGAAGCGTTCAACATCAAAGGCTTCCGGATTGTCGAAAATATCCGGATCGTGATTTATGGCCTGCCAATTGAGTACCATCTTGTCACCGGCTTTCAGCCGCTTGCCAGCCACCTCAACGTCTTCCATCACCCTGCGCCGCATCTGCACAAATGCCGGGTTGAAGCGCAGCATTTCTTCGACCGCATGCGGAATCAACGACGGGTCATCGATTAGCTTCTGCAACTGCTCGGGATGTTCGATCAGCAACCGCATGCCATGCGAAATGACGGACCGGGTACTCTCGTTACCGGCGGCGATCAGCATCATGAAAAATAACTGAAACTCTTCATCGGTCAGTTTTTCGTCGTTAACCGTGCCATCTAGCAAGGCACCCACTATATCGGTCAGGGGCTCAACCTTGTGCTTTTCGGCCAGCGCCGCGGCATATGCATAGACTTCCATCGCCGCCGCCATCGACGCGTCCATGCCGGCATCGCCGCTCATATCCTCGTCTTCGCTGAAAATCATTGTATTAGTCCAGGTGAAGAACTTTTTCTTGTCTTCCATTGGAATACCACACAAGGACAAGATTGCAACCAACGGCAGCTCGGCGGCAACTTCTTCGACAAATTCACAGCTACCTTTGGCGGCGACACGGTCGATGGTTTCCTTGGCAACCTGACGGAAGCGCTCCTCGTAGCCGCTGACCGCCTTGGGGGTAAATGCATTGCGCACAATGCGCCGATACTTAACATGTTCGGGCGGATCCAGATTCACCAGCATCAGCCGCGACAAGGATTTCTCTTCCTCTGAGATTTCCTTAGGCAGAATGGTGTCGGCCTGACTGGAGAATATCAGCGGGTTTTTACACACATAATCGACGATATCTCTTTTCATCACCGCCCAGTAAGGCACGCCGGTAATCGGGTCCTCGATATACGCGAGCCCGTCCGACTGCTCCCGGATCTCGGCAAATACCGCGTGGTGGGTACCATCGGTGTAGATATCCGGGTCCAGAATATTCTTGAATGGACATTGGCTCATATAAAAGTTCCTTGTTAATAGTTTCTGAATAGTTACAAATACGCTGTTGATCGGGCCGAGGGAATCGAGTGTAATTTCGCGTTATACCCGTTTTGCTATGATCTGTCTGGTTTGGGACAGGCACGGGCAATCAGCATCCGCCCACCGGGC
>JBFJYC010000052.1:0-13972 GCA_041622815.1 Spongiibacteraceae bacterium
GCCTCGCTGATTAAACCGAATATCATCATCGACCATACCGGTCAGACGCTGGTGGTAGACGGCGTAACGATGGAATTTCAGTACGTACCGGAATCGGAAGCACCGGCCGAATTCACGGTTTACCTGCCGGAACACCGCGCCTTCTGCGGCGCCGAATTAGTGTCGCGCACCTTTCATAATATTTACACGCTCCGCGGCGCCAAAGTGCGGGACGCACTAAAATGGTCGGGCTATATCGACGAAGCCCTGCTTCGCTACGGTGCCGGCAGCGACGTGGTATTCAACTCGCATCACTGGCCCGTGTTCGGCACTGACGCGGTTCGCGATTTTCTGCAGAAGCAGCGCGATATTTATAAATTTACCCACGACCAGACGTTGCGACTGGCCAATCGCGGTTTAACTCCCAATGAGATCGCAGCGGCGATCAAGCTGCCCGAGGCACTGCGCCAGAATTTCGCCACCCGCGGTTATTACGGCACCCTCAAGCACAACGCCAAGGCGGTCTATCAGCATTACTTCGGCTGGTACGACGGCAACCCGGTAAATCTTGATCCGCTGCCGCCGGAAGCCGCCGGCGCGCGCTATGTCGAAGCAATGGGTGGCGCCGATGCGGTAATCAACAGGGCCAGAGCCGCCTATCGCGACGGCGATTTTCAGTGGTCGGCGCGCCTCGCCCACCATGTCGTATTCGCCGATCCGGATAATAACGAGGCGCGCATCATGCTGGCGCAGGCCTACGACCAACTCGGCTACGCCGCCGAAAGCGGACCGTGGCGCGATGTCTATCTTTCCGGCGCCTACGAATTACGCAACGGCCCGTCGACGTTCGATATCCGTGAAGGCTCCAACGCCATGTTGAAGTCGGTTCCGCCGGAGTTATTTCTGATTGCCATGGCAACCGCGGTTGACCCGGATAAAGCCGCAGGGAAAGCCATCACGGTGAATCTTAAATTCACCGATAGCGGCGAACACTTCAGTCTGCTGCTGGGCAACTCCGTGCTTAATCATAGGATGGGATTAGCTGAAGAACCGGATGCAACGCTGAGCATGAAACGCGGGCTGTTCCTGAAATTGATTACCGGTCAAGCGAGTTTCGGCGATATCGTCGGCGCAGACGGTGTCAGTGTCGATGGCAGTTTGATCAAACTCGGCCAGCTGTTTGCCAGCCTGGGGCTGCCGGACTTCGAGCCCTTTGCGATCACCACACCATGAAATCCCTTAACTGGAAAATCGTCGGTGTGCTGTTTGTATTCTGCTGGTACTTCTTCGGCGGTATCGCCCATTTTACCGAGACCGAGTTTTTCATCGGTATTCTGTGGGAATCCTTTCCGCTGAAACGCGAAGTGGTACTGATCAGCGGCGCCATTGAAATCGCGATGGCGCTGGCGATATGGGTACCCTCATGGCGCCCGGTCATGGGTTATATCATCTTCGCGTTTACGCTTGCCGTAAGCCCGGTGAACATCTATCACTGGCTGCACCCCGAAATGATGCCGGACACGGACCCACGGTTCTTTGCCGTGCGACTGATCGTACAGGTGCTGTTTCTGGCCCTGATCTGGTGGTGTACGCGACCGGACACTCCTGCGCCCAAAAACCCCTAACGCGAATGCGATTGACAATGATTCTCATTTACGTAAAATGCACCGTATGTTCGTTTGTCTATGCAAAGCGGTAACCGAAAACCACATCCGTGAGGCGGTGGCTGATGGTGTGCGTGATTTCGACGACCTCCGCGCCCGGCTGGACCTGGCCAATGAATGCGGCACCTGCGAGAACACCGCGTTAGACGTGTTCGAGGCCTGCACGATCAGCACCGATATGTTCTATGCGGTCGGTGATTTTGCAAATCGCAACGAGAACGCTTCTCTTTCTCATTCCTCTTAAAAATCAATAACTTAGCTTGATTCTCAAGGCGGAATCGGGTACTCTTTGCGCCTGCAATTCGCCCTTACCGGCTCACCCACACCCCATTCG
The DNA here is from genome assembly GCA_041622815.1 of Spongiibacteraceae bacterium. Lineage (GTDB taxonomy): Bacteria > Pseudomonadota > Gammaproteobacteria > Pseudomonadales > Spongiibacteraceae > JBFJYC01. Next base: position 1,978 of record JBFJYC010000052.1, read on the forward strand.
GAGAACGCAATGAAAGGCGACCCCAAGGTCATTCAAATCCTCAATAAAGTCCTCGGCAACGAGCTCGTCGCCATTAATCAGTACTTTTTGCACGCGAAAATGTACCAGGATTGGGGCCTGAAGGAGCTGTACGAACACGAATATCACGAGTCTATCGACGAGATGAAGCACGCGGACAAGCTCTGCGAGCGGATTTTATTCCTCGAAGGACTGCCCAATCTGCAGAATCTGGGCAAATTGATGATCGGCCAGAGCACCGAAGAAATGCTGGCCTGTGACCTCAAGCTTGAACTCATGGCGATTCCCGACCTGCGCGACGGCATTGTCTACTGCGAATCGATTAACGACTTTGTCAGCCGTGATCTGCTGGCGGAAATCCTCGAATCCGAGGAAGAACACGTCGACTGGCTGGAAACCCAGCTCGGTCTGATCGAGAAAGTCGGTATTCAGAATTACCTGCAGGAAAAAATTTCCGGCTAAGTTTGCAAACTGACACGGCGGGCCGCCTGACCGTTCTTGCAGGCACCAGCGGTAACCGCCGCACATTTACAAGCGCTGTACCGGCGCTACAATGCGGCCTCTGTTCAGATTCGTTTTCTCCGGAGCATTAGCATGGCCCTAGCCAAAGATTACAAACTCGGCCCCGAAACCTATCCACGCGGATGGTTCGTTGTTGCCGAAAGTAAAGAACTGGACAACGGCGCGTTGCCGGTGCGGTTTTTCGGCAAGGACTTCGCGTTGTACCGCGGTGAAAGCGGTCGCCCGGTGATGCTGGACGCTTACTGCGCGCATATGAACACCCACCTCGCCACCGGCAAAAGCACCATCATCGTGCAGGACGGCAAGCAAATCGAAGGCGACTCCATTCGCTGTCCCTATCACGGTTGGCGCTATGGCCCGGACGGTCAGTGTGACGACATCCCCTACCACGACGGGCCCTGCCCGAAATCGGCCAAGGTAAAGTCCTACCACGTTCGCGACGTAATGAACTGCGTAATGATGTGGCACGATCCGGAAGGCGGCGAGCCCGAATACGAACCCCCTTACCTGAAAGAATGGGACGATCCCAACTGGATGCATTGGGACCTGGATCATCTCGGCGAGATCAACCTGCACGGTCAGGAAATTCTCGACAATATGGCAGACGCACAGCATCTGGGGCCGACCCACGGCGCGCCCTGTGAATTTTTCGAGAACGAAATCAAAGACCATTTCTACATTCAGCGTCAGGGTGGCTTTCACGCGCTGTATCAGTCGATGCTGATCAGCACCACCTGGTACACCGGTCCCGGCGTGCTGTTGTCGAAACAGGACTTCGGCGGCGCCATCACCTTTGAATTGATCTGTAACACACCGGTTGAAGACGGCGTTTCAAAAGTCTGGCACGCAGCGCTCGCGCGCAGCGAAAACGTACCGCCCAGCGCGGCGGATCTGGAGCTGAAGAAACAGGTACAGGAGGGCGCATTAACCGCATTCGGCGCTGACTTCGATATCTGGCGCAACAAAACGGCCGCTATAAAGATTATGCAGCTGAAGAGCGACGGACCGTTCAACAAAGGCCGCATCTGGTACCAGCAGTTCTACGACAAAAAAGAGAACGCCGGCAAATACCGCGCTGAATGCAACGGCGTCTACCATATCGGTTCGCTGGAAGTACCCGATGATACGGCCCGCGCACTGGATAAAGGAATAGCCTGCTGCGCCTGATGCAGGCACCCGCCAATAAATCCAGGCCCGCAAGCTGCGCAAACTACTAATCGCGATACTGTGTATCGCAATCGCCCTGCCACTGCTGGCGGGGGTTTGGTGGTACCGGTTCACCCACGCCGACCCGACACCGGATTGGATTCCGACCGCCGGTGCCGCCATCGCTGCGACTGCTGCCGACCGGCAACCCTGCACCAATAGCGTTGCAAACCGGCAGGCGCTTTTCGGCGATCTGCACGTGCATACCGCACTCTCAAACGATGCCCGTAGCTGGGATATGCTGTCCACACCGGATGATGCTTACCGCTTTGCCAAAGGTGAACGTATCGGCCTCGGTCCGTTCGACGCTGCCGGCAAGGGCCAGCGCAGCGCACAATTACAGCGCCCGTTGGATTTCGCCGCGGTCACTGATCACGCAGAAAATATCGGCGAAGTGAATCTTTGCAACACCCCCGGTTCAGCCAGCTACGACGCGCCCGGCTGTAAAACGCTGCGCGGTGAAATCACCGAGAAAACGCTGCTGATGAAGATTGTCGGCGTCCCGATGGCGCGTTTCCTCAGTGTGATGTCCTTCGGCCAGCGCCCGGTCGGTATCTGCGGTGAGGATGCAGCACTATGCCGCGCATCATTGCGCGACGCCTGGCAGGACAATCAGGCAGCGACCGAGCGCCACAACGACACCAGTACGGATTGCCGCTTTACCAGCTTCCATGGCTGGGAATTCAGCTGGTCACCTACATTTTCGAAGGTGCATCGCAATGTTATTTTCCGCAACGCCACGGTCACCGAGCTGCCTGCCTCCGCTGCGGAATTCCCGGACCCTTTACTACTCTGGGAAAAACTGGACCGCGATTGCATTAACGCCGGTAACGATTGCGATGTATTGATGATTCCCCATAATCCGAATGCGTCGAACGGACGGATGTTCACACCGGAGTGGCTCGAAGAACCTATCGCCGAGCAGCAGCGGCGCGCCGCGTTGCGTGCGCGCATGGAACCGGTGGTGGAGATGATGCAGATAAAGGGCGAATCGGAATGCAAAAACGGCTTCGGTACGGTCTTCGGTGAAGACGAGCTCTGTAACTTCGAAAAAATCCGGCCGGCAATCGGCACTGCGATAAAAGACTGCGGCGAGGAGACCAGCCTCGGCGCGATGCTCGGTTTCGGCTGCCAGTCACGGCTGGACTTCGTCCGCTACGCCATAGTCGAAGGCATGCGCCAGAAAGCACGTCTCGGCGTGAATCCGCTGCAGTTTGGCTTTGCCGGTGGCACCGATACCCATAACGCAACACCCGGTGATACCGAAGAAAAGGATTGGCAGGGATGCTGTGCCAATACCGATATCGACGCTGCTGCGCGCATGACCAACAAGCGCGAACTTGCACCACGTATTCTGCGTAATCCCGGCGGCCTGATGGGTGTGTGGGCAGAACAGAACACCCGCGACGCGATCTTTGATGCCATCCGCCGCCGCGAGACCTTTGCTACCAGCGGCGGCAGAATCCAACCTCGGTTGTTTGCCGGTGCGGCACTTTCTGCAGATGCCTGTGACAACGACCCGGTCACTCAGGGTTATGCCAGTGGTGTACCCATGGGCGGCGAACTCGGCCACAGCGAGCAATCGCCGGTATTTATCGCCGCGGTAAATGCCGATCCGGGAAGCGAGCCGCTACAGCGGCTGCAGATCATCAAAGTCTGGTACGACGAACAGGGCAATTTTTATCAGGCGGTACACGATGTGGCAGGCGATTCAAATAGTGACGCACAAGTCGATACCAGCACCTGTGAAACCACCGGTAGCGGCGCTGCCGCATTGTGCAGCAGCTGGCGCGACCCCCAGTTCAATCCCGACCAGCCTGCAGCCTATTATCTGCGCGCGCTTGAAAATCCGAGCTGCCGCTGGAGCCACCGGCAATGCATCGCGCTGCCGGAAGCAGACCGCCCGGAGAGCTGCAACGATCCGGCTATTCAGCAAGTCATACAGGAACGTGCCTGGTCTTCACCGATCTGGTACCAGCCCCACAGCTAGGCAGCAATGACTACCGAAGCCACCCCACTGACCTCTGTTTTACTCGCCGGTGTAGTCTTAATGCTGGTCTACACCTTTGCGGAATTCGGCTGGCTCGCATTTGTTCGCAAGCGTGCGCCTTTTCGCAGCGACTTTCTACAGCCTTTGAAAAATCTTGGTTTTACCGCGCTCTGTGGTGCCGCACTCAAAGTAACGCTGCCGCTTTTAGCGGTTGCGGGTATGGCGGCAATCGGTGCGGGAATCACATCGCTCGCACTACCCGACAGCTGGCTAAGCTGGATCGCGGCCTTGCTTATCTACGAATTCTGGTACTGGGTACAACACTTCTTCGCCCATAAAGTGCGGCTGCTGTGGTGTATACACTCCCCGCACCACGCACCGAATACCGTCAATATGCTGGTGGGCACCAATCATCACGTGTTCGAAGGCCTGCTTTATTTCCCGATATTTTTTGGCTTTTTTCCGGCACTCTGCGGCGTACCGGTAGAAATGATTGTGGTGATCAATCTCGTCGATACCATCTGGGGCAGCCTGCTGCATGTGAGCCCGGATATAGTGCGCCGGCGCTATGGGCCGCTGGAATATATTCTGCAAACACCCTCATACCACCGCGTGCATCATGCGCAGAACCTGCGGTATATGGATAAAAACTATACCTCCATCACGTTGTTCTGGGACTGGCTGCTGGGTACGCGGGAACCGTTGCGGGATGAGGAGCCGGTTAACTACGGCATTACCCGGGATGTCGACGTCACCAGCTTTCGTGATGTGCAGTTCGGAGAGTTCGCCGCGCTGTGGCGTGACGTGCGGGCGGCGCCGGGAGTCTTAAACAAGCTATGCTATTTGTTAATGCCACCGGGTTGGTCGCATACCGGCGACCACCAAACTGTCAGTGTTCAACAACGTGCTTTTCTTGATCGGGAAAACACCAGCTAGATCGCCAGTGCCACTTCGCGCGCACTTAACTGCGCCCCTTCGATATAGCCCACTTCATGACAATCACCGATGGTATGCACCGATATACCCTGTGCTTGCAACGCGTCGCCAAGAGCGGTGTTGGTTTGCGCGCCCATGGCAATCACTACATGATCAGCGGCTGCCGACAGCGCGCTGTCGCCATCCCGATAGCTGACACCGGCTGCGGAAATACCCTCAATCGTGACTTGGGTTTTCAGCACCACATTGTGCTGTTTCAGCTCGTGTAATACACGCCAGCGACGCACCAGACTCAGCTCAGGACCTAAATTAGGAGAAGGTTCTAATACCGTAACCTGCCTGCCACGCTCGGCGAGAAGTTCGGCCACTTCAAGGCCGACTAAGCCACCACCGATAATGACAATGTGTTTGCCCAACGGCATATAAAAACGACTGAGCCATCGCAATAACGGGATGTGATTTAACAGGCCGCAAATGCGCGCGGTGCCCACCATCATGCGTTGATACCAGCACAGCTTTTCAGAACCGTTACCGCCGAACAATACACCGCGCAGTTCTTCACCATCGAATACATGCCGCAACTCTTTCCCGGGAATATCCGGCGCTTCGCGACGGGCACCGACGGCGACAATCACTTCGCCCGCGCCGAAGTCGCGGACCGCTTCCGGCGTTGCCGCCTTACCCAGTTCAATATTGACGGGTAAACGCTGTACCGCGTCGATCAAGTGATCGAGCAAGCGGCCATTGGGCGCGTAGGCGAGCGCAGCGATACGGGCGGTGCCGCCGAGTTGCGTATCCTTCTCCCATAGCGTGACTGAATGGCCGCGCACCGCCAGAATACGCGCCGCTTCCAGACCGGCCGGTCCGCCGCCGAGTACCAAAACGTGCTTCGGATACTCCGCCGGTAGCAGCACCCCTAACTCAGCCTCGCGGCCGGTGGCCGGATTGGCCGCACAGCGCAAATTATTATTCAGAAATATCTGGCTGACGCAGACGTAGCAGTAAATACAGGGACGGATCGCGGCCGCGTCGCCTGCAGCCAGTTTGTTCGGCAGCTCCGGGTCCGCTAGCAACTTGCGCCCCATCGCGACAAAATCAAAGTCCGCTGCGGCAATACCGCGATCGGCAACGTCCGGTTCAATACGGCCCACCGCGATCACCGGGATGCCGACAACCGCCTTCACCGCTTTCGCATAGCCGACAAAACCCGCCGGCTGGTGCACCAGTGGTGCCTGGGTAAAACCGACCGCGCTGGAGCTGTCAGCGTAGGCGCTGACATCAATCGCATCGACACCGGCAGCCTCCAGCATCGGCGCCAGCGCCACCGCGTCCTCGATGCGGATACCACCGTCACGGGCAAATTCATGGGCGTCAATACGCACAATAATTGCCATTGTTCCATCGGTTGCCGCCTTCACCGCAGCGATAACCTGCAATAACAGCCGCGCACGGTTCTCCAGAGGGCCACCGTAGTCATCGTCGCGCTGGTTGCTGTAAGGCGAGAGAAATCCGGCCAATAAATAACCGTGACCGGCATGGATCTCAACCGCATCAAAACCCGCAGTCTGAACGCGCTTAGCGGCCGCCGCAAACTGCTGAATCAGCCAATCGATATCGCGTTGCTGCATCACGCGGTAGCGCGGCCCCTTGCCGTCGGGCCCTGCTGCCTTGATAAAACTCGCGATTTCTTCCTGTGTTAATCCGGTGCCCATATCGCTGCGGCGCTTCTCAGGTATCGACGGCACCAGCAACTCGCGTCCGGCGGCGGTATCCTCCCCCGCCACCTTGCCGCCATGATTGAGCTGCGCGGCAATCTTTGAACCATGACTATGCGCGCGACGGGCCAACTCGGTCAGTCCCGGCAAAAAGCGGTCTTCCGACAGACCGATCATATTCGGGCAGGTGGAGCCGTTGGGCCACGCCACCGATGAGGTTTCCATAATCAGCATGCCGGTGCCGCCGCGGGCACGGGCTTCGTAGTAATTCAGGGTGCGCTCATTAATCGCACCATCCGGATCGCACAAATTCGATCCCATGGCCGACAGCAGAATACGGTTACGCACACTGACCCGGCCGATCCGTGCCGGCGACATCAACGCAGGGAAGTGTTTTTGCATGGCTTTATTTAACCGAGCCGCCGCCGTCCACCGACAACAACTGACCGGTGATAAAGGAGGCTTTCTCAGAGCTCAGGAAGACAACCGCGTTAGCGATTTCAGCCGGCTCGCCTAACCGGTTCATCAATGCTGCCTTCTTCAACGGCTCGCCCATTTCCGGGTTCTCTTCCATCATCTGCTCTAATCCGGGCGTTCTGATCACACCGGGTGACACCGCGTTGATGCGGATACCTTTGCTGCCGACTTCCGCCGCCGTGCTTTTGGTCAGAATGTTTACGCCAGATTTCGCCGCCGCATAGGGCGTATTAAAAGCGTGTCCTCGCAGCGACGCGTTGGAAGAGATATTCACAATAGCGCCGCCGCCATGCTCCAGCATATGGGCGATCTCATACTTCATGCAGAGGAAGGTATTGGTCAGGCACATCTCGATGGTGTGATCGAAAATCTCGCGGCTGAATTTGTGTATCGGGCCACTGCCCCGGCTGAGCGCGGCGTTATTGCAGGCCACATCGAGACGCCCCAGCTGCGATACCGCCGACTGCACCATTTTCGCTACCAGCGCTTCGTCGCTAACATCCACTTCAAAAAACGCCGCCCGGCCACCGCCGGCTTCGATCAGTTTGCAGCATTCGGCGCCGGCTTCTGCATTAAAATCCGCGACCAGTACGGCAGCGCCCTCCGTCGCATAGGCTAAGCTAATTGCCCGGCCGATCCCTGATCCGCCGCCGGTCACCAGTGCTACTTTCCCCTCGAGTAAACCTGCCATGCCAATGCTCCGTCAATGTCGGTGTCACATTACAGTGTAAATGAGACGGCCCGATAAAAAAGAACACGCCAAGCCAGAAAAAACGGACCGATAAAATAGCCAAAGCGTTTCAGGCTGAAATCCACGCCCTGAATTGACATTTTTCGACGATAGATCTGAGCGGTTTTGCACTCCACGCCACTGTTGCGACACTATAGGCTGTTATACCTACATATCGTCCAAGCCGGCAACGGATCACAGACATGAATCAACAGAATATCCTCTTAGCGGCACTGCTGTTGACGCTGCCTACATTCGCCACGGCACAGCAAAAACTGGCTTTGGAAGAGGTACTCGTTACCGCGCAGAAGAAGGAAGAATCGTTACAGGACACGCCGGTAGCGCTCAGCGCCTTCGGTGAAGACGCGCTGGAGCGTGAGGGCATCAACAATATCGGCGATCTGGCGAATAATGTGCCGGCGCTGACGATTGCCCCGTTTCCGATCAACTCAACGACGCTGCGACTGTATATCCGCGGAATCGGGCTGATTGACGTTCAGATTACCCAGGATCCGCCGATCGGCGTCTATATCGACGGTGCCTATATCGCACGATCCTCCGCTTTGGCGACGGATATCGCAGACCTGCAACGCATCGAAGTCCTGCGCGGACCGCAGGGCACCTTGTACGGGCGCAACTCCACCGGTGGCGCACTCAACCTGATTACCAAGCGGCCCAATCCGGATGCAACGGAATTTAAACAGGCCTTCACTTTTGGCGACCGCAATCTGCTGACCAGCAAAACATCGATCAACCTGCCGCTGTGGTCAGGCGCCGCGGCGAAGCTGGCGTACTACCACAAGGAAATCGACGGTGCGGTTGAGAATACCGGCGTCGGCGATGATTTCGGTAATAACGATACCGACGGCTACCGCATCGATCTGGGCTGGGATATCACCGACAAGCTGCGCCTGGACTATGGCTGGGACCGGGCTGATGTCGAGCAGACCACGCTGACCTACACCCACATACTGCCTACGCCGCCACTACCCGGCTCAGGCGCCGGCCCTGCGTTGACCAACCAGATCAACGAAGGTGCCGCGTCGCTGATTATTTTTAATCCGGAAGGTAAGCGCCGCGACAAAATTCACTCCGCGGTGGATATTTATCCGTCGATTAATGAAATCGAAGGCCATGTGCTGACGTTGGATTGGGGCGTGAGCGATGCGCTGCAGATGAAATACACCCTCGCCCACCGCGATCTCTACGATGCCACACCCACCAATAACCTAGCGTCTGACACCGTCAGCGACGGCTACCGTTTAGATACGCTGGCGATCTTCGGTTTTCCGCTGAATCCGGTACCCGGGGGAACCGCGCCCTGTGCAACGATTTGTACCGGACGCAGCGTGCAATACCCGAACGATGAGGCACCCATGACGCAGAGTCAGCTGTCCCATGAATTGCAGTTTTCCGGTTCCTACTTTGAAGACCGGCTCTCGTTTATCACCGGGCTGTACTACTTTACTGAAGCCGCCGACATCGGGCCGCCGGTGCTGCGGCACCTGCTCAGCGGTCCCTTGGGTGATGACCCGAGCGGTGGCCGGATCGAAGTGATGGCGGGAGCGGCCTATGAGATCGATAACTCCGCCAAGGCGCTGTATTCACAGTTTACCTGGCGACCGCCGATTCTGGATGACCGCTTCAGCGTCACCTTAGGTGCGCGCCATTCTGAGGACGAGCGTGACGCCCGCGCACTGCGCCGACAGTTCACATTTCTGGTCACACCGGGAGACGGCAATAATAAGACCCGCAGCAACTTCGATACCGCCGTGCAACTGCCTGAAGTTTTTTACGATGTCACCACCGGCAATAAATTCGGCGATGACTCTTTCAGTCTGATTTTGGAATGGGACGTATTCGACGATTTCAATCTTTACGCCAAAAGCAGCGAAGCCTACAAAAGCGGCGGCTACAATATTCGCGAGCAAATCACCGCGGCGGGTGCACAGCGTTTTAAAGACGGCTTTGATGAAGAAAAAGTGTCGGCGCTGGAGCTTGGCATGAAGGCGCGTTTTTTCGACAACCGTTTGCAGATTAACTCCGCCATTTTCAAACAGGAAATTGAGGGACAGCAACTCAACTTCACAGTGCCGGGTTCAACCAGCGATACCACGGTGGCCAACGCCGGCGCGTCCACGCTTGACGGCTTTGAGATGGACACTACCTTACTCGCCGCAGAGGGCCTGATATTTATCCTCAATTATGCGTATCTCGAGGGAGAGATAGAGCCGAGTCTGAACCCGCTCAGCGGCGAAATCGAAGATAATTTCGTGTTCGACTCGGCGCCCCGGCATTCTTATACCGCTGCCGTCGACTGGACACTGCACTATTCGGACCGTTGGGGCCGGCTCGCCTTCAACGCGACGTATTCCTTTACCGACGAGCGCAACGGCGGTGCGACCAAAGAATTTTCGACATTCCGGGCGGATAAGCAGGACGATTTTGCGGTGATCAACGCGCGACTGGGTATTTATGAAATGCCGGCCTTCAACGGGCTGCTCAATGTCGCGCTATGGAGCAAAAATATTACCGATGAAGCGTACAGCCTCAACAATGTGCACAATCTGCCGGGGTCAGGGCGATCAATCATTTTTGCTGAGCCCCGTACCTACGGGCTTGATCTGATCTATCATTGGACCAACTAATCAGCAACAGAGCTTCACGCCCGTAACCGTGTTGCAATACTAAGAGGTTGTCATTGAAGAAGTATCTGATCGCAACGGCGCTGCTTGCCGCCATCTTCGCCGGCAGCTATGTAATGTCGAATTTCAATATGGCCTCGCTCGCCGCGTCACGTCAGCAAGCCAACGATACGCTTTTGCGGGAGACTATGGCCGAGCACGTCGGCGTGCTCGCCTATCTCTATGGCTATCCGCTGGTGGACATGGCCAAGCAAATGCACAACGAGACCCACCGCGTCACCGCTGACCAGCAGGTCATCGCACCGGTCAACCGCTTCTACCGCTTCCCCGATCTGGTGACCCCGGAAACACAGGGCAATTTCAGGGCGCCCAACAGCGACACGCTCTACTACACCGCGTGGTTCGACATCAGTAAACAACCGGTGATTATTCATACCCCGGACACCAAAGGCCGCTATTTTACGATTGCGGTCACCAATCAATATGCCGAAGTGGAACATATCGGCCGTCGCACCACCGGCACCGCGCAACGCTACACCGCGCTGGTGGCGCCGGACTGGGACGGCGACTTACCGGCCGGCGTTCACCGCCTGGAAGTTGAAACACCCAAAGGCTGGCTGCTGGGGCGGATGCTGGTCGATGACAAAGCGGATTTTAAAGCCGCCTATGCCTTGGTCGAACAAATCTGGATGGCAGCACTGGACGAGTTTGAATTCGGTGCCCCGCCATCGACCCCCCGGATACCTACCGCCGCCGCGCTGTCGCCGCTGGAGAATCTCGAGTTTTTCCGGGTGATGAATGAAGCCATGCAGACTTTGCCGCCACGGCCGGGTGAAACCGCGCTGCTTGAACAGTTCCGGCAAATCGGTATCGGCAAAGGCCTGCGCTTTGATCCCGGCACCCTCGATGAGGTGACAAAATCAGGCCTGCAAAAAGCGCTGGGCACAGGCTCTAAGATGGTCGCCGCCTCCAGAGCACGGACCGTCGCCTCATATAACGGCTGGATGGTACTCGACAACATCGGCCGCTACGGTTTCAATTATTTAGACAGGGCATCGGTCGTCGCGGGTGGTTACGGCAACCTGCCGGAAGAAAGCCTGTATCCGGCAAAAGTATTCGATGACCAAGGGCGCATGCTCGAGGGGAAGTTCACCTACCGGCTACAGTTTCCCGCCGGTGAATTACCACCGGTAGACGGCTTCTGGTCGTTATCGGTATACCGGCTCAGCGACCTCAGTCTGGTCAGCAACCCGATCGAACGCTACAGCATCGGCAGCAGAACAAAGGGGCTTGTCTACGCGGCTGATGGCGCTTTGACGATCACTTTGTCGCACAAACAACCACCGTCCGGCATTCATAACTGGATGCCGGTACCGGACGACACCTTTATGTTGGTCATGCGGCTTTATGAGCCGCGCGCCGAAGCCTTGTCCTATCAGTACCGGCTACCCGGTATCGAGCGCGCCAATTAAGGAATATTTGAATGGGTGACTTAAGCGGCAAAACCGCGCTGGTAACCGGTGCCGGGCAAGGCGTTGGCGAGGGCATCGCCTTCGCACTCGCCCGCGAAGGCGCCGATATCGCGGTTGTGGAAATCAATGCCGATACCGGCACCGCGACCGCCGAAAAATTATCCGAACTGGGTGTGCGCGCCGCGTTTATTGAGTGTGATGTCAGCGATCCGGAACAGGCGGAAGCAGCTGTCGCTAAGACCGTAGAAATCTTTGGTGGCCTCGACATCCTCGTCAACAATGCC
>JBFJYC010000053.1:0-13949 GCA_041622815.1 Spongiibacteraceae bacterium
CCTGCAGCTGCGGGATGCGGAGTGGGAGAATAAGCACAGAAAACGAGCCGGCAAGAAAGAAATAGAGCCGCTGTATCTGCTCGAAGACGTCGAAGAAGTGCTGAGCCAATGCCGGGGTGTCCAATACCATCAGCGTATCAATATTGCTGAGGGAATCGATATTCGCTACGCCGATGCGGGGCATATTTTAGGGTCTGCGATTGTCGAAATTTTTATTCACGAACAAGGCCAGGAAAAGAAGCTGGTATTTTCCGGTGACCTCGGCAATTCTCAGGCGGCGCTATTGAAGGATCCGGAGTCTATCGAGCATGCCGACCTGCTCCTGATGGAGTCTACCTACGGTGACCGTGAGCACCGGTCTATGGAAGACACCTTGCTCGAGTTTGAAGAAGTGATAGAAGACGCCTCCCAGAATGGCGGTAATATTCTGATACCGTCATTCGCGGTCGGTCGCACCCAGGAAATAATATTCAGGCTCGGGGAGCTTTATCAAAAAGGTAAGCTGCGGCATCAGGCCATCTATTTGGATAGCCCGATGGCGATCGCGGTAACTGAAATTTATCATCGCTATCAGGATATCTATAATCGCGAAGATAAGGACGCCATAGACAGCTATTCGAAAGCCGGTAGCAACAAGCAGAAAAGTTTGCATACCTTTCTGCCTATACTTCGCTATTCAACGACAACGCAGGAGTCGATGGCGCTGAATAAGGTTGAGAACGGCGCCATTATTATCGCGGGCAGTGGCATGTGTAATGGTGGCCGCATCCGCCATCATTTAAAGCACAATATATGGCGCAAGCAATCCCATGTCGTTTTTGTAGGGTTTCAGGCCGAGGGCACACCGGGTCGCGCCTTGGTCGATGGCGCAAAGAATTACAAGATCGGTGGTGACGAAATCGCGGTGAGAGCAAAGATACATACTTTGGGCGGATTTTCTGCCCACGCCAGTCAATCCCAGTTGCTAGGCTGGCTGAGTAAGTTCAAAGGTGAAAAACCGGGCCTGTATCTGGTGCATGGTGAGGAAGGCGCGAAAATGGCGTTGCAGGAAGCGGCAAAAGCACAGGGCTGGAAAGCGAATATTCCGGAGCTAGGGCAGGAAATCCGGTTCTAGTTCCAAACCACCTTTTACTTTTCCGGAGACGAAATTATGCGGCGGTTCAAAAAGATACTATGTGTAGTCGAGCCTGACAAAAATTCAGAAGCGGCTTTGGCGCATGCTGCTCAAATAGCCAGCGACCATCAGGCCGATGTCACGGTCGCATCGGTTTTGAGAATCAGCGGTGCTGTGCACGCATTTTTTCAGGATAAGAACGAAAGAGTAACGGGGCTTGCGCAGTCGGCTGATAGCAAACGTAGTGCGATCGAGAAATGGGTTGAGCAGCACGAACCGAAGCTGCGCGCCGATGTGCAGATTTATACGGGTATCGGGTTTATCGAAGTTGTGCGCAGTGTGATAGAAAACCAATACGATCTGGTGATCAAGTGTGCCGATGATATGGAATGGCTCGATCGTTTGTTCGGCAGCGATGATATGCATTTGCTCAGAAAGTGCCCCTGCCCGGTGTTGATACTGAAGCCGGGTAAGAGTTCGGCGTTCCGGAATGTATTGGCGACTGTAGATGTGAAAGATGATCTGTTCGAGTCGGAAGACGGGCGCGTACAGGAGGAGCTGAATAGAAAAGTGTTGGAGTACAGCGTGGTGTTTTCTGTTTCTGAATCTTCCGATATGCACATCGGCAGTGCCTGGGATGCGTATGCGGAAGATTTTATGCGCTATGGCGCATTCTCTCAGGTGCCGGACGAGAAAGTGGATCAGTATGTCGGACAGATCAGGCGCGAGTGTGAGGAGCGATTAGAGTCACTTGTCGACGAGATGACTGAGTCGGTCGGTAAAGATGCGGTGGAGTATGTGCGCCCGATGACGCATTTAGTAAAGGGCGTACCGTCAAAAGAAATTCCACTGATGGTAAAGGAGCACGATGTGGATCTGGTTGTGATGGGAACGGTCGCCAGGACCGGTATACCCGGTTATATCATCGGCAACACTGCAGAGGCGATTTTGGAGCAAGTGCAGTGTTCGGTGCTGGCCATTAAGCCGGATGGTTTTAAATCCCCGGTTACCCTCGGCCGTTGATAAAGTCCTATTTGTCGTTGAAAACGAATCAGCACTTTTTAGGCAATAGTTGCGCATGACCGAAGACCAGCGTTGGATGTCAGAAGCACTGGCGCAGGCGGAACTTGCACAGGCGGTCGGCGAAGTGCCGGTTGGGGCGGTGCTGGTGCGGGACGGGCAGTTGATTAGTAGCGGCTATAACCAGCCGATATTGTCAAACGATCCTACCGCCCACGCTGAAATCGTGGTGTTGCGGGCTGCTGCCGCTAGGGAAAAAAACTACCGGCTCACCGGCACAACCCTGTATGTGACGATAGAGCCCTGCGCCATGTGTGCTGGGGCATTGGTGCATTCGCGGGTACAGCGTCTGGTATTCGGTGCCACCGAGCCGCGGGCCGGTGCGGTTTGTTCCCACCTGAAGGTACTCGACGCGCCTAACCTGAATCATCGGGTCGTTTGGGAGCAGGGTGTTTGTGCCGATCAGGCGGTTTTGTTATTAAAGACGTTCTTCGGCCGCAAGCGCTGACGCGCCGGCAAACAGTCGCCCATAAAAAACGCCGCTTCGCAGCGGCGTTTAGTGGTGTTACAGGCGGCTCCGTGACTCGGGTTTAGCTCGCCTTATGCTGCCGGCGACGCGAAGCGATCAGCCCGAGCACGCCTAAGGCTAGTATTCCAAGCTGCGCCGGTTCGGTGACTTCGATAGCGATGCTGGTACCTGTGCCAGAGCCCCAGAGCTTGATGTTGGACAGGCCGCCACCGCTACCGGTTTTCCTAATATAGTCCCAGACGCCATCGGTTGTATTCTGGTCTAGTGCGAAGCCAAACCACTGAGGGGCGTCATGGCTATGACCAACGTGCAGTGACAATACGGCATTTGTGTAGTTGTTCCAGAACGTATCGGCTATCGCGAATGTGCCGGCGGCGGGAGCGTTGCCCCAAGAACCGCTGGTCACATCCACCGTCAGGAAGTTGTTGCGCATCACGCCGGTGACGCCGTCCGCGCCTTCCACTTCTCCCTGGTTAGTCCAGGTCAGCCCAGAGCCATACACGCTGCTGAAGGCAGAAGTGATGTCCGCGGATTTCGGATTGCCTGAACCGAGCCGGCAATCAGTCGCCGGCCCGGCGGTAACTCCGCGAGCAGATGTTTCGCATGTGATTGCGGTCGCGTGAGCTGTATTCGATACAGCAAAGGTCGCGACTAAAAGGGTGCTCAATAATGCGGGCTTGAAAATGTTCATGTTCGTGGTGTCCTGATTGCGCTGACTTATTTCAGCGGGTTACTGCGAGAGACAGGGCGTATGTTAGAGACAGGAGTACGTAGTTACCACGGAAACTTCCGGTACTTTTCACATAGTAAAATATGTGATCTGGATCACGGTATATAGCGTATAGATGTGTTTAGGTGGGTGCTGGAAGTAGTGTTTTACAGCGCTTCCCGGGCGGGGAGTAGGTAAAAAAACGCCGCCCGGAGGCGGCGCTGGTAAAGCGACGTAAACGTTGTTTCTAGCCCTCGCCGAAACGCCAGGTAGCGGTCATGCCGTAGGTGCGCGGGTTGTTAACTATCAACGCCGAATTACCGTTGGGCGCAAAATCCAGGCCTTGCACCACCGTTTCGTTTTCAAGATTTTTCACCCACAACATCACGTCCCAGTTGCCGTTGTTGCTGCGAATACCGGTGAATAGATCAGTGATCGTCGCCTGCTCGAGGTACGAGTCAGAGCCACGGTTGTAGCGTTCGCTCTCGTATTTGACCAGTCCGCGCAGATACCATTCAGCACTCCAGCTTTCCATCGGTACGCTGTATTCGCTGCTGATAACGGCTGACCAATGCGGTGCGTCGCTTGCCTGCTGGTCACTAAAATCACAGGTGTTGTAGCCGCCGGTTGGTACGGAACTGCCGCGGTCGCAGGGTGCATTTTTGTAGTCCACAAAGGTGGTGTCGTTGTACGAGACCGAGCCGAAGAAAGTCCAGTTCTCTTGCAGCAGCACTGTTGTCTCAAGCTCGACGCCGCGTGTTAATGCCTCTTCGGCATTAACCACGGCATTGAAGTTGGTTTCGGCGGTACCGTCTGGTGGCGAACCGGGCGTGGGGCCGGCAACGTCAACCGGTATGTTATCCGCCTGAAACTGGAAATCTTCGTAGGTCTGATAGTAAATGGCCATAAGATAGCGCGCGCGATCATTCCAGTACGTGCCTTTCATGCCGATCTCATAGTTGGTACTGGGTTCGTCATCGTGGAGGATTAATTCATCTGGCACAGTACCCGCAGCATCTACAGTGGCCGATGCCGGGCGCCAGCCTTTATCGTAACTGATATAGCCGGTATGGTTTTCACCGAAATTGTGCTGCCATTTCAGGGTGCCAGTGACTTCCGTGAAGCTGCGTTTCTCGTTCTCCAGAGGGATTCCCTCGCCAGATACATCGGAAAAGCCGAAGGGTCCAAACGCGGGGATATTCGTGACGGACCGGGTGGTACTGCGGGCATTCACACGCGTATCGTTGTAGCGCACACCAATGGTCAGCTTGTCGCTGTCTGTAAGTTGGAAGCCGCTGTGGTGGAAGATGCCGTAGTCTTCGCCGCTGTTTGTGGCGACGATAAAAAATGTATTGTTTCCGGGTGCGCCCATAGTGACAAAATCAGTTGAGGCAACAACCGGCGTTTTCGCGTCGCTTGTGGAGTAGTAAACGCCGGTGATCCAATCCCACATTTCATTTCCAGTGCTGGCAATGCGAAATTCTGAGTTGATAACCTTGCCGATATTTGAGCGCACATCCTGCGTGGATGCCGTGCTGGTCGCGGTGGCAGGTCCTGCACTACGGTCACTATCAAAGAACCGGTAAGTGAACAGTTCCTGATACATCGTGACCAGCGTCGCGGTGATATTGTCGGTCAGCGCGTAGTTCATCTGGCCGATCGCATGTTGGTCGCGAACACGAATCTCACCGCCGGCATCGCCGAAAGCGCGGCGGTCATCGGCTTCGTAACCGTTTTGTTCTGTAATAGTGTAAAAGTCCCCGGAGTTTTCGGTGTAGTTGTAGCTGGCGCGCATATCCAGCTTTTCGCTCACCAGCCACTTCAGCGTGGCGCGACCGGCGGAAGTGCGCGATATCGCATCGTCGTCCAGCGGTTCATTGTGAATATCCGCGTTGCTGTTCTTATCAAAACTGCCCGCCAGTCGTAAGCTAAGCTTGTCCTTGATCAAAGGCTGGCTGATACCGAATTGCGTGTTAGAGCCGTCTCTGGAGAAGAAGCTGGTTTGCAGATAACCATCGTTCCGGTCCATCGACGGATCCTTGGTATAAATAATCAAGGAGCCGGCGGGTGAGGCTTTGCCGTATAGGGTGCCCTGCGGGCCGCGCAGCAATTCGAAACGTTCTAAATCGAACTGGGACAGGAATAGCGCACGTTGCTGATTCACGAATACGCCGTCTTTGTAGATGGTGACGCGCGGCGGCGTGCCTGCGTCAAGATTGGTGCCGACGCCCCGAACCTGAAAATCGATGTTGAATGAGTCACCGCTGATATCGACGCCGGCGGTCATGCGATCCACGTCAGCCAGATCGAAGCTGGCGACATCGTTAAATGCCTGACTGCTGATCACATTTACGGTGACCGGCGTTTCCTGCAAATTCTGAGTTTGCTTCTGCGCCGTGACCAGTACTTCTTCCAGCGCCAGCTGTTCATCAGCTGCATAGATTGGCGCCGCGTAAGTTAGTAATGCGGCGTAAAGAATAGTGCGCTGTTTTTTGGCGAACATAATTTTGTCGTTGTCGGACATATTGATCTACCCCTGTTCCGCATTGCTGCGTGGATTCCGGACAAGAGCCAACGGTAAGCCTCGGATTACAAGGTGTCAATCAATGATATGGTGAGGCGGCGTGGCGTTTGCAGCCTCAAGGTTTGTACGTACGTGCGGCTACCTATGAGTTGAACGCATAAAAAAACCGCCCGAAGGCGGTTTTGGTAAGGTTCGCTGCGCTTTAGTCTTCCAAACCGAAGCGCCAGGTGGCGGTGATGCCTGCTGTGAAAGGATTGTTTACGACAAGGCCGGAAGTTCCGGTTGGAGAAAAATCGATCGATTCAATCACCGTTTCATCCGTGGCGTTCTTCGCCCAAAGCATTAAGTCCCAATCGCCAGCGTGGCTTCTGACGCCGGCAAATACATCAACCACGGTTGAATCGTCGAAGGATTCACTTACGCTGCGGAAGTAACGGGCGCTTTCATGCTTAGCGAGCAGACGAACATACCAGTCCATACCTTTATCGCTGATTGCTTGCGAGTATTCTGTGCTGACTACGCCGGAGAAGTTGGGTGCTTCGGTGGCACGTTGGCCTGAGAAATCGCAGGTATTGAAGGTATCGCCGTCGCCGGCAGCCGCTGCACCCACGTTGCAGGGCGCATCGTCAAATTTCTCAAAAGCAACATCAACGTAGGACAGCGAATAGAATCCGACCCAGTTATCGGATAGCAGTACGTTGCTTTCGAACTCGATACCATCGACTAACACCTTGTCCGCATTGACAACTGCGTTGAAGCGCGCAGGTGTTCCGAACACGCCATCGGCATAAGCGCCGTCATCGTTCACGTCCACCCGGATACCATCGGCCTGAACTTGAAAGTTTTGATAAATCTGACGGTACAATGCGAGCTGATAGTCGGCCCGGTCGTTCCAGTACCTTCCTTTCAGTCCGAGTTCGAAGTTTGTGCTCGGTTCGTCATCATGAAGTACCAGTGACGATGGGATCGTGCCCGCTGCATCAACGGTAGAAGAGCCGGGGCGCCAGCCCCGATCGAAGCTGAAATATGCAGTCGTATCGTCATTGAAATCACGTTGGAATTTGATGGTGCCGGTAAATTCCTGATAGCGACGTTTCTCATTTTCCAAAGCAATTCCTTCGCCGGAGCCACTCGCCGGCGGGGCAAGGGCCCCGGTCGATGTGAAGTTGAACGGGCTACGGGCATTGAGCCGCGAATCGTTATAGCGGATACCTATAGTTAAGCGGTCGCGATCATTGAGCTGAATGCCGCTGTGGTGGAACAGGCCGAACTCTTCGGTCTTGTTGAGTGCTTCGATATTGAAGTCGTTGGTACCAACACCGATATTCGTAAACGCGTTTACTGGCGTTGATGCACGGCTGTGTTGGTAATATAAGCCGGTAATCCATTTCCAGTTTTCGTTGGTTGTGTTGTGAATGCGAAGCTCGGAGTTCAGCACCTTGCCGATATTGGAGCGAACAAACTGCGTCAATTGTGGTGTCGCAGTTCGATCAGAATCAAAAAACCGCTCGGTATACAGTTCCTGATACATGGTAACGCCGGTAAGTGTGATGTCGTCATTGAGAGCGTAGTTCACTTCGCCGATAGCGTGTTTGTCACGAATACTGATGTAGCCTTTTTCGTTGCCGTAGGCCTTGCGATCATCAGCATCGTCATAAGTCCCGATTTGCTGATCGGTGACGGTGAAGAAGTCACCCGCGTTTTCGGTGTAGTTGTAGCTCAGGCGCATATCCAGCTTGTCATTGGTGAGCCACTTGAGGGTGATTCGCCCGGCTGATGTCCTGTTGATCTGGTCTTCGTTGCGTGTCTCGTTGTGAATATCGCTGTTGCTGTTCTTGTCAAATACGCCGGCAATGCGCAGGCCCAACTTGTCTTTGATCAGTGGCTGGCTTACACCGAACTGTGTATTGGAACCGTCGCGTGAAAACGCGCTTATGCGAACGTAGCCGTCTTGCTTAGTAAGCGAGGGGTCGCGTGTGTGAATAATCAGCTGGCCCGCCGGCGAGGACTTGCCATATAAAGTGCCTTGCGGCCCCCGTAGCAGTTCAAATCGCTCGAGGTCAAACTGTGACAGGAATATCGCTCGTTGCTGGTTGACGAACGCGCCGTCCTTAAAGAGGTTGACGCGCGCTGGGGTGCCTGCGTCCAAGTTTGTACCGACGCCCCTAACCTTGAAATCGATATTGAAAGAGTCACCACTAATGTCGACGCCTGCGGTCAGTCTGTCTACCTCACTTAAATCGAAACTGGCCATGTCGTTAAAGGTTTCGCCGCTGATGGCATTTAGTGCTACCGGCGTATCCTGAACGGTCTGCTCCTGCTTCTGCGCAGTAACCAAAACTTCTTCCAACACCAGTTCTTCCGCCGCGGACGCAAATGTCGGGCTGAGAATCAGTGAAGCAAGAAAGAGAGAGATAAAAGAAGGATGAAACGGGGTGGTGCGGCTTACGTGGGACATTGTTGTGACCTCTATTGGTGCAAACGCTGCAGCGCCTAAGCTAATCCCGCTAAATCATGGTGTCAATTCCATCTTGAAATAAAAAACGCGCAGTTTGCGGCGTGAAATTGTGATGGCGTATGATCGCGGCGACTTATATCTGTTTATCCGTTCGCTGTTCAGATTCAGCCCAAGGACAAAAATCGATGCGTTTGATGCCGGTTTACGCAGTGCTTTTGCTGCTCGCAGGTTGTGGCTGGTTCGCTCCGGAGCCCGCTCCCGAACTGCAAGAAGGTTTCGAGTACTTATTTGACGGGCAATCCCTCGATGGCTGGCGCGAGGCGGGTGACGGCAATCAATTTGATCTTTCCCGCGGCGTGATCCGTGGCAAAGCGCAGCCTGCTGCTGCGGCGAATCTGATTGGCGATCAGACCTATGGCAACTTTGTCCTGCGGTTCGGGTTGCAATTCGATGCGCCGGGCAGCGCCGGCGTGGTGATTCGGGGGAGCACCGACGCAAGTGACACGGTAGCGGAAGGCTACCAACTGGTTTTCGATACCCGCACAGCAGCCGCTGCGGTGACACTTCGCGATGCCGGCGGACGTACCTTGTTTGAGGGGCCGGTGGCATCTGGGTCCGCAGCAGGTGTGCTTGCCGCAGGCAGCTGGCACGCGCTCGAAGTTCAGGCTGTCGGTGCAAATATATCATTAAAAATCAATAACTTAGAAGTTTTTAATATTGTTGATGCCGGCGCGCTAAACGGCTTTGTCGGGCTGCATTTACCGGCGGCGAAAGACGGTACGGCGCGCTGGCGGCATATCAGCATTCAAGCGCTGGGCGGGCACCATTGGGACACCGAAAAACTGTCGCAACTGAGCGCGTGGCAGGGCATCGGTGCGGCCAGTCTGGCCGCATCGCCCCAGGGTATTGCCATAGAAGGCGGTGCCGATGCGATATTGCGTTCAAAGCGCCGGTTCTCGGATTTTTCTCTGCGTTTCCGGGTGCCTCTGTGCAAGCAACCGCTGCGGGTGTCGCTGCGCGGCGATGACAACGGCGGCGGCGTGGTTGCGGCACTCACCGATAGTGCCGTGACCGTGGCATTGCGCCAGCAAGATGGCGGACCGGTGCGTGTGTTGGGCCGTCTCGACCGCGCGCTGCCCGAATTGTCGGCTGAGGTCGTCATTACTGGGGTGGGCAATCAGCTTTCAGTCAATGTCGCCGGCAAGCAGGTGGTGCAGGCTTCAGATTTGGATTGGTCTTCGCGCGGCATTTTTCAAATACGGCCGGCCGGTTGTGGCGCCTCCACACTATTAAGCAATATCGCCTGGCTGGATTTAACCCGCGATGGCGGCGCACCGAAGTTTTATGAAACAGTCGATGTACCGCCGGCACCGGTGCGGACCGCCGCCGATGAGCTTGCGACGTTTAAGTTACCACCCGGATTTCGCGCCGAGTTGGTTGCCGCAGAGCCCTTGGTCGGTGACCCGGTGGCGATGGCCTGGGACGAGGACGGCCGCCTCTACGTGGTGGAGATGCGCGGCTTTATGCCTGACGCCTACGGCAGCGGCAGTGACCAGCCGGTAGGGCGCGTGGTGGTGTTGGAAGACACCGATAAAGACGGCCGCATGGACCGGGGTAATGTATTTCTCGACGGTCTGGTATTGCCGCGGGCGGTCGCCGTGGTTAACGAGGGTGTGCTAATCGGCGAGCCGCCGAACCTGTGGTTGTGCCCTGCTGCTAACCGGCGGATTTGTGTCGAGAAAAGACGGGTCGGCAATTATGCCCCGGATTATCAGGCCTCAAATGCGGAGCATCTGGAAAACGGTTTGCTCACCGGGCTCGACAACTGGCTCTACAACGCGACATCAGCGCGGCGGATGCGTCTTACTAACGGCCGCATGCGATCTGAACAAACCGCGTTCCGTGGTCAGTGGGGTATCGCGCAGGACGATTGGGGCCGCCTTTACTACAACAACAATTCCACTTATTTGCTCGGCGACTATTTTCCGGCGGAGCCGTTGCTGCGCGAGCACGTCAATCTGCCGGATAACACCGGTATCGGCCGCCAGCTGACCAAGGCGGAAGAGGTGTTTAGCATCCGGGTGAATCCCGGCGTTAACCGCGCCTATGTCGACGGCACCCTGCGTGATGACGGCCGTTTAAAATTGATAACGGCGGTCAGCGGTTTAACCGTGATGCGCGGTGGTGGCTTTCCGCCGCCGTACGCGGGCAATATTTTTGTGCCGGAACCCGGTGCTAACGTCGTCGCACAAATGCGGCCGGTGGCGAGCGGCTTTGCCGTTCAGGCGGAGCACATTACCTGGCCCGACGAGCAGTGGGGCGAGCGCGAGTTCATGGCCTCCACCGACGAACGTTTTCGTCCCGTCGATGCGAAGGTCGGCCCCGACGGTGCGCTCTACATTATCGATATGTACCGCGGCATTATTCAGGATGTCGCGTATTTGTCTGACACGCTGCGCGAGCAGGCATTTGAGCGCGGACTGGATGCGCCGGTCGGCCTCGGCCGTATCTGGCGCATTGTGCACGACGCCAAGCCGGTGCAGCCGCCACCGCGGATGTCGCGCATGAGCGCGGCTGAACTGGTCGGCGAATTCAACAGCGAAAACGGTTGGCGTCGCGACACCGCACAACGTCTGTTGCTGAAGCGACAGGGCGCCACCAAGGTCCTGCAACTGCGAGCCTGGGCGGCGGACGGGGTCGGTTCTGTGCATGCGATTTGGACGCTGGCGGGGCGCGGTGAGCTCCGTGCACAGGATGTGTTAAACATTGTTGCGCGAAACAATCCGCCGGTGTCGGTGCAGGCAATACGCGCTGGTGACAAGCTGCTGAGTCTTGCCGATGTGCAGTCGCTGTTGGCGGGGCCGGCTGCTGAAGATCCGCAGCTGCTGCGCGAGCTGATACTGGCCCTGCGTTTTCACCACACGGATAAAACCACTGCCGGTTTGATCGCCGCACTGGGGGCACAGTTGCTCACCGCGCAGGCGACGTCTGCCAGCCCGTTTCTGCTGAATGCGGTGGTCGCCGCAGCGCGGGGCGATGAGTTGAGTGTGATTGAGCAATTGGCGGCGCGTGAAATTGCGGACAGTGAAGCGGCAGAACAACTTTACGCAGAGCTGAGCCGGCGTGCCTACCTTTCACTGCGCCCGGATATTACATCCGACGCCCCGGCACCGGTCGCGTTAACTAAGTTGCTGGCGGTTGCTTCGGCTCAGCCGCACTGGGCGCAGGTCGCCATGCTGAAAAGTCTGGCGCCGCTGCGCCTGCAAAGCGGCTTTGTGCCGGCACTGCTCGACGCCGCACCGGCTATTTTTACCGACACTGCCATTGCCGAGTCCGACCCGCTGTGGGCGGCGCGGTTATCAGCGCGCCGCGCATTCACCTGGCCCGGTGATGAGATGGCGCTCGGTCTCGAACCGCTGGCCCCCCGGCAAATGGCGATGATGCAAAAAGGTGAGAAGTTTTACGCCAATTGCGGCAGCTGCCACGGCGCGGACGGCCTTGGCGTCACCGGTTTAGCGCCGCCGCTGGCTGAATCCGAGTGGGTCACCGGCGCGCCGGAATGGTTGGCGCGGATTATTTTGCAGGGGCTGACCGGGCCGGTAACCGTCAATGGTCAAACCTATACCGGCGTGATGCCGCCACACAAAGGTCATAAGGGGCTGGATGATGAAACTCTGGCCGGGCTGATGACCTATATGCGACGTTCCTGGGGTAATGCGGCGGCGGTTGTTGAGCCTGACGTTGTTGCCACCATCCGCAAGGCGAGTGCGGCGCGCAGTACCCCGTGGACGGTAGCCGAGTTGGAGCAGGTGCCGGTTGACCGCGGCTTTGGTCGCTATGTCGGCGTCTACAAAGTCAGTTTTATGAAGATCAAGATCACTGAGCAGGATGGTGCGCTGATGATGAAAGTACCGATGTATGGCACCAGTGCGCTATCGCCAATGGAGGACGATCATATCTTTAATGTATCCAGCGGAGACAGGGAAGCAGTGATTCGTTTTATCGTTAGTGATGACGGTGAGGTTAATCAGTTGCGGTTGAAGCAGGGAACGAATGACTTATTGGCTGAGCGGGTCGACTAGGTCAGTATTCCAGAAACTCTTCAATAAATTACGAGTTTTATCAGGAAAAATATGAACGCAGACTATTTAAAACGGCTGGTTTTTCTTGCTGCCATCGTCACGCTGAGTAATTTGGCTTTAGGAGCAGAAGAAAACGCTGAGAAGAAACTCAGCGGGCAGGAGATGCTAGAGAAGTCAGTGATACTCAATGAAAACGGCATTATCAGTGTCACCTATACCTATCCGTGGTTTTGGGAGGTTGGTGAGTTCGCCCAGAACGTAGGGACTACGTTCGGTAAAGAGCTCGTGTCGGCGCAGAACGAATGCGAGCGTACGCTGGATCAATTGAAATCTGATAGCACGGTGCATCTAGGTAAGAAAACAGAAGAATATATCTCATCCGTCGTGGTAAACCGGCGAATTGACTACAGCCGTTTGATATCGTCCTTGCTACAAAAATATGCAAATAAAGGTTTTATTGATCCCGAGTCTTCGGGCAACGCAGGCAAGTTGACGCCGCTGCATGGCCAGCTTTGCGCAGACAACCGGGTAGATAAGTCGGGGTTGCTAAGGCAGATGTTTGCTAGCCCGAAAAACCCGAGATCTGTGGGCGGCGATATATGGGTCGAGGATACTTGCGGCGAGTTGTATATTGTCAGACGTTGTCTCTATCATCTGGCTAATACGAATTACAACAACAAGACTGCCAATCAAACCCCGGCAAAAATAATCGATTTACCGTCACCGGGCGTATTTCAGAAAATAGAGCCTCGTAAGGCTAAAGGCAGCTTCAGTGACTTGTCGCAGATAGAGAAATGACACTTCGGGTCGTCAGTTTAGGCAAGCGTGCCACCATCCACCCGGATGTACTCCCCGGTCACGTGAGCGCCGTCTTCTGATGCCAGCATCGCGATAACACCGGCCACCACTTCGGGTTCACGCGGTCCGTTCAGCGAGCTGATGCGGCCGATCAGTGAGAAATCCGCATCTTCCGGAAAGGTAATCGCACTCGTCATATTGGTGGAAATGTCGCCGGGGCAGACGGCGTTGGCGCGCACGCCGCGTTTGGCGTATTCCACGGCAATGGTCCGGGTCAACGACATTACGCCGCCTTTGCTGGCACCGTAAGCGGCACCCCAGGGCAGGCCCTGCAGCGATGAGGTCGATGCGGCGTTAACGATATTGCCCTTCGATTCGATCAGGTGCGGCAGTGCGGCCTTACACAACATAAATGTACCGGTAAGGTTGACCTTGATAATCATTTCCCAGGTTTCAAGCGGCATTTCATGCACGTTTTCGAAGCGGATAATGCCCGCCATATTGATCACGGCATCGAGTTTTCCCTGCGCTTTCACACAGGCCGCGATACATTCGTTGACCTGCTGTTCGTCGCTGATATCAAAAGCATAGGCCAGCGCCCTGCCGCCGTTGCTAGTGATGCCTGTTACTACCTCATCGAGCATCTCTTTGTTTAAGTCGGTGCAGAACACCTCGCCGCCCTCGCTGGCGATGCGCTCTGCCGCCGCGCGGCCGA